>JAFGIF010000195.1 GCA_016929755.1 Deltaproteobacteria bacterium
GTCACTGCGGCCACATCATCACCGTTGACTGCCGGTGCCTGCGCTCTACTGCTCATGAGCCGCGACAAGGCCGACGAACTTGGATTGAGCTATCACCTTGCATATGCCGGCGGAGTGATGGCCGGCTGTGATCCGACAGTAATGGGTATCGGGCCTTTGTTTGCCGCCAGAAAACTTCTTGAATGGAAAGGCATGACTATCGACGATATCGATGTCTGGGAACTCAATGAGGCCTTCGGCAGCCAGTCAGTTGCGGTATTACGCGAGCTTGGCCTTGGTGAAAACGCACCCTTTGAAAACGTAAACGTCTGGGGTGGTGCGCTGGCACTAGGACATCCTCTCGGACAGTCCGGAGCCAGGATTATTGTGACGCTCAACAACATCATGCAAACCGATCACAATGATGCAGCCTATGGGGTTGCAATGCTCTGCGGCGGATTCGGCAATGCCAATGCATCACTATGGAAAAACGTCCATAAATAATCATGCTTCCCGCATGGGGACATAAACGTCCCCATGCATTTTCTGACGATCTATTGATCATTTAAGGTAATTGATGGGCATCATAATTATTTTTATTTAGCACCCCTTTTTACCGGTTACTTTGTTTGAGACAGGAGGGATCGTGAATAATAAACAACTCATTCATACTCGTGATATCACCATCAACACCTATGAGATTGCTGAAAATACTATCCTTATCGAAGGAATACTGAAGGATATTCAACACTGCCCATGGTATTTCTATACGACCGGCGAATTCAGGGAACCAGGCTTTGCCCACCATATGACCGTTGAAATGAGGGTGTCCCTGCCACGACTTATGATTACCAACATTGAATCCCGGATGCCTATTGCAGCCGATAATGTATGCCGTGAAGTGCAGAATCAAATTAAAGAGATCATTGGTTTGAGCGTAATCCGAAAAGGTTTCAAAAAAAAGGTATCCGAGATACTAGGAGGAACCAGGGGATGCATCCATGTAACCGGTCTCATTCTCGAGATGAGTGCGGCTGCCATACAAGGCCAATGGGCCTATTACAACAAGGTCGTCGACGGAAAACTTGTCAAAGTTCCTGAATTCGATTTATCCATACTCGCAAACAGTTGCTGGTTGTGGCGCAAAAACGGGCCTTTCTTTGATAAAATACGGAAAGTGGAAGCAGAAGTAGCAAAGCTTAAAAAAACATTGGAGCAAGAGAATTAATATATCTTGCGATCCGTGATAAAAGTTCCGAGCTATCTCATTATGTCAGCCACCATAGCACCCGTACAAATTGCGGTGTTCCGCGCTTTTCTCTCAAATTCAATACATATGCAAAAAAGAAGATCTTGATTGAAAAGATCCCGAAAAAAATAGTATACATTATAATACTCTTTGGGAAATCGCATGATGACATTCCAGATTATTTACCAGATGATCTCTTACATTGCCCTTGATAAAAAGGGATAAATCAATGCCAAAGGAAAACACTCATCTGTTTTTAGCTCACAAATTGCTCAATAATATCAAAGAGCCCGATATAATAAAGATCATATCAGGGCATCCGGAATACTATTACCTCGGTTCCATCATTCCCGATACCTTATATTATGGAACCACTAAAGAGATTACATCCGTATCAGACCACCTGCACGGCAAGGAAGGCAACCCGACCAACCAAACTATCATCGATATGCTTGAAAAATCAAAAAATCCCAAAGATATCGCTTTTACAATGGGCTATATCAGCCACTGTGCCCTGGACATACTATTTCATCCGGTCATCTATTACCTCTCCGGCAACTACTATGATCCGGTAGTGCACAAGAGACAACAGGCGGTATATATGCACCGGCACCTGGAAACCTGCCTGGATATCAATATAGGCAACCGCTTACGCATACATTCTCTACTGCGACCTAAACTCATCAACGGCCTGGCCTTTGGGCAAATCATTGCGCATAAATATACTCTCGATATTACCGCTATATACCGATCTCTCAAACGCCAGATTTTTTTTAACCGATTGTTTGCAAGTCGCATAGCTTCTTATCTCGTGCTGTCGCTTGCTGAAACGGGACTGCTCAAGGACCGGTCCCAACTGGGCCTTTTCTACGGCAACATCTTTTCACAAGACGATCTGATGCCAGAGGTCATGATCTATCAGGATCTCATAACCGGAGAGGAAAAGGTCTCTTCGGTTTCTACGCTTTTGTTATCTGCCATGACTCTGGCCGAAAGCATGATCAAGGCAGCATACGGTTATGCCCATGAACTCATTACAAAAGAAGAGCTGCTCGTAAGTATCCCCGGATTAAGCCTGGACACAGGGAAACTGCATGTTCCCGTCAGTGATATCCGCTACACAGCTAATAATATTTTTTAAGCAGGACATTAAACGCTACGGAAAATAATCTTCAAACTTTTTATGGAAGTCTCCGGCCTGACGGGCATGTTCCCTGAAATAAGCATAATGGGTCGGATCGCCGGTCTTCAGGAATCTTTTGGCTTCGCCAATCGACAAGTTGAGTGCGCTGTGTTCCAACCTCTTGGTTTCCCTGAGAATAAGCAGGGATTTGTCAGGCACCCTAAGGTCTGCCCAGGCCTGCTGCAAGGCCTTGACCCTTTGTTCCAGCAATTCCAATTGAGTGGCTGAAACGTGTTTGGCGTCTTTGAATCTGGGCGAAATCTTGCCGCTGTCTATCAGTCGCGCAATGTATTGCATCAACTCTGCAAGTTCATTCTCCGCCTTCAGTACTTCGCAATCCTTTGTATGGAGCCAGATGGTATAACGCCTGAATCGCGTGATCGCTTCGCGATGCATCTGGCTGGAAAGCTCGCTTTCTTCCCGGACTTCGATTGATTTGAGATCCTTCAGTGCAATTGCCTTATATCCTTCACAGAAATGGACACTGCCCTGCTGAATCCAGTAGCACTCTGCCGTAAATTCGCCATCGGTAGTGGCTATTATGTACTTGGCCTGTGCAAATTGAGGAACAACCAGGAATAGGAAAAGGCCGACAAGCGCTGCTAACTTCTCAGCGAAATGCCGAGTTTCTTTTCCAGTTCTTGCAAAATGATATTCTGCCATTTATTGATCTGCTCATCATCAAGGGTCCGGGAATCAGACTGGTAGGTGATACGTATGGTAATACCCTTCTCGCCCTCGGACAGCTTATCTCCTGTGTACGTATCGATAGGGGCAATTTTTCTGAGCTCTTTAATCTTGTTGGCACTAACAGCCGCTTCGATATCTTTGTACTGGATGTTTTCATCCACAACCAACGATAAATCCCGGTAGGTCATCGGGTACTTGGGAATGACCTGCATGCCCTGCCACTGCTGGCTCAACAATGCCTGAACAGGAATCTCGGCAACAAAAACATCATCTTCAATATCAAGCTGTTCCAAAAGGGTTTGATCTATTGCACCCAGATACCCGATCTTTTCATCTTTATAGATGATGTCAGCCTGGTGGCCGGTCATGAGAAAATCGTGCTGTGAAGGTTCCAGGTCAATGGTTCCGAGCAGCAATTGCACAAAGCCCTTGATATCGTAGAAATCAAAAAATTCCGGCTTCTCAGACCAGTGAGAATATCTCCTCTGGCCTGAGATCGCGATACCCAGCAATTCTTTTTCTTCCGGCAGTTTCTCAGGCCCCGGATAAAAACACTTGCCGAGCTCAAATAGCGAAATATCCCGAATCTGCTGGTTTTTGTTCTTTGCCACAGTCGCGAGCAGACCCGGCAAAAGCGATCTGCGCATGATCTTCATTTCATCTGAAATGGGGTTTTTCAGCTCCAGCACATCTTCGCCAAACCAATTCATCCAGCGCGGGGCAATGAACGAATAGGTAATCACTTCACTGAATCCCATGGCAGCCATCCGATTGCGCACTTCTCTGGAATATAACGCATCCGAAGAGCCGGCACCCGGTTTGAACCTGGGCAGTTCAGATTCCACATTGTCCATGCCGTACACCCTGATATACTCTTCTATCAGGTCTATCTCCCGGGAAAGATCATGCCGGAAAAGAGGCGGGCTGATCATCCATCCATCATCACAGCGTTTAACCCGGCAGCCGAGCCTGGTATAAACATCTTCAACATCCTGGTCCTGAATATCATTAATACCCAGCACCACGGACATATAGTTCTTTCTCAGATGGATTGTGCTGGGGTTGTAATCCCAATAATTCACATCAATTACATTCTTATAGATCCCTGCATCCGCCAGTTGGTTCATCAGAGAGGCTGCCCGGTTGGCTGCCACCACCTGGATCTCAGGATCAATGCCCCGTTCAAAACGGTATGAGGCCTCAGTAGATAGATTTATATTCCTGGAAGTCTTGCGGATATGAACCGGATCGAAAAAAGCGCTCTCAAGTATAACAGTACTTGTAGTGTCTGCAATTTCGGAATTCTGGCCCCCCATTACTCCGGCAAGGGCGATAGGCTTATCCCTGTCACAGATCAACAGATCGTTTTCCAGTAAGACTCTTTCGACGGAATCAAGAGTGACAAAGGTCTCACCCGCTCTGGCCTTACGCACCACAATGATGTGCTGGCCAACGAGTTTATAGTCGAATGCATGCAAGGGCTGCCCATACTCCAGCATGACATAGTTGGTGATATCCACGATATTGCTGATAGCACGCACACCCGACTGAAACAACCGTCTGCGCATGGTAAAGGGACTCTTTCGAATATTGATTCCTTCAAGAACACGGGCCGTGTACCGGGGGCATGCATCAGTGTCTATTATCTCCACACCGAGCACGGAATCCACAGTTTTCTCAATTTCCGGAATCTCAAAAGGGGGTGGCATTAAATCTTTTCTGAACAGAACCGAAAGTTCACGGGCGATACCGATTACCGATAGGCAATCTCCCCGGTTCGGGGTTACATTGACATCGAACACCCAATCCTCGAGACCGAGAACTTTATCCAGGGATTCTCCCGGTTGGGCTGAAGTTTCTATCTCCATGATCCCGGAGTGATCGTCGGTAAGGCCCAGTTCCCGCTCGGACAGCAGCATGCCGAAAGACTCCTCACCCCTGATCTTGGCTTTTTTGATGAGCATTCCCGGACCCAGATCGGTGCCGACCGGTGCAAATGCGCTGACAAGGCCGACTTTGACATTGGGCGCGCCGCATACCACTTTGAGCACTTCATCCCCGGCATCAACCATGCATATGGACAGCCTGTCGGCATTCGGATGCTGCCTGACTTCGACAATCCTGGCACACACAACTTCCCGGGGAATAGTTTCGTGAATAATCTCCTCAACTTCAGTTCCACTCATGGTCAATGCATCAGCAAGCGTTGCTGCATCTTCTTCAAGATCAATAAAGTCCCTTATCCACTGGTAGCTGATTTTCATGGTTAGTCCTAGCTAAACTGGTTGAGAAATCGCAAGTCATTCTCAAAGAACAGGCGAATATCATCTATGCAGTACTTCAGCATGGCAACCCGTTCCACGCCGAGTCCGAAGGCAAAACCCGTAACAGACTCGGGATCAATATCCACAAATCCATAAACTGCCGGGTCCACCATGCCGGAGCCCAGAATCTCAATCCAACCTGTATTGCCGCACACTCTGCAACCTCTGCCCTTGCAGATAATGCAGCCGATGTCCACCTCTGCCGACGGCTCGGTGAAGGGAAAAAATGATGCCCGGAATCGTATGGGAACATCCGGACCGAAAAACGTGTGCAAAAAGGAATATAAAACACCCTTGAGGTGCGCGAAGGTTATGCCCTCCTCCACCCACAGGCCTTCTACCTGATGGAACATGGGGATATGGCTTACATCTGAATCACAGCGATAGACCTTTCCCGGGGCAATTATTCTGACCGGGAGGCCTTCTGATTCCATGACTCGGATCTGAACAGGGGATGTATGGGTTCTCAACAGGACATCTTCGCTGAAATAAAACGTATCCTGCATATCCCTGGCTGGGTGGTGGGCAGGAATGTTCAATGCCTCAAAATTATGGTAGTCATCTTCGATTTCCGGGCCGGCCACGATGCGAAAGCCCAGATTGATAAATATGTCTTCGATTTCAGAGAGTACCTGGTTTACGATGTGAACCCCGCCTTTCCCGGGCATCCTGCCCGGCAGGGATACATCAACACCCTTGACCACATGAGTCTTCTCAAGGTCCTTAACCCTCAGATCAAAGGCATTTTCCATGTAGACTTTAAGCTTGTTGGAAAGCCCCCCAATCCGTGGTCTTTCCTTTGGATCAAGCGACCCCATTTGACGCAGAATAGAGGTAAGCTCTCCCTTTCTGCCCAGGTACCTTACTTTAAGTTGATCAAGTTCTTTTTCACTTCGGGCCTGCGCTATATCCTCATCGAAGGCCTTCTGTAAAGCTTCTAGCTGCTTATCCATCTATGCATCGGTGACAGATTTCAGGATATAAGAGAAACCCTTCGGGTCGGTAATAGCGAGATCCGCAAGAATCTTTCTGTCAAGATCGACTCCCGATTCTTTGAGCGCATGAATAAACCGCGAATACTTCTGCCCTCTCTGCCTGAGCGCGGCGTTAATACGCGCGATCCACAGACGTCTGAATTCCCGTTTTCTCTGTCTTCTATCCCGGTAGGCGTAGGCAAGCCCTTTATGCAATGATTCCTTTGCAACTCGCACAAGATTGCCGCGTCCGCTGACGAAGCCCTTGGTTAACTTGTGGAGTTTTTTCCGTTTTCGTGCTCCTATTATTCCTCGTTTAACTCGCATGTCCCTTCCCTCTTACAGATATGGTAGCATCCTTTTCACGCCTGAAAGGTTTGCAGAATCGACAACGGTTGGTTTGCGTAAATTTCGTTTGCGCTTTCGGTCCTTCGAAGAAAGCAGATGCCTGGCATAGGCCTTGTTTCTTCTGATTTTCCCGCTTCCGGTCACTCTGAATCGCTTTGCGGCGCTCCGGTTTGTCTTTTGTTTCATGAATTACTCCTTATCAATGGTTCGGCCCCATCATCATGATCATCGTACGGCCTTCCAGTCTGGGTTCATTTTCAGGAGTTCCTATATCCGCCACTTCTTCACGAACCCTCGCCAAAATTGCCAGGCCTTTATCTTTATGTATTATCTCTCTTCCCCTGAAGAAAATTACCACCTTAACCTTGTTTTTGGCCTCCAGAAAGCGCCGTATGTGTTTCAGTTTAAACTGGTAATCATGCTCATCAGTCTTGGGCCTGAACTTTATCTCCTTAAGTACTATGGTTGTCTGTTTCTTCTTTGCCTGATGCAGCCTCTTCGATTTCTCATACTTATACTTTCCAAACTCCATGATGCGGCAGACAGGAGGCTCGGCTTTTGGTGAAACTTCAACCAGGTCCATACCGTAACCCTTTGCCCTTTCCAAAGCAACAGGCATAGTCATAATTCCCAACTGTTCTCCATCAGGAGAAATAACTCTGACACTATCTGCTCGTATCCGTTCGTTAACCCTGATCACGTCCTGACTTTTGTCATTAAAATAAGAACTGGGCTTTCTTATAACATCCTCCACTTATTTTGATTATGGGCTTATGTAACCTAGAGATATGTTTATTGTCAATACGGATTAAACGCTGGGTTGCGCATCTTTCACCATGGAAATAAAATCATCCAGGGTTGCAGTCTGCTGGTTTCCGTTCCTCTCACGTACGGTAACGATATCTTCTGCTTTTTCTTTATCTCCCACTATCAACATGTAGGGCACCTTCTGAAGCCGTGACTCCCTGATTTTAAAGCCTATCTTTTCGTTTCTGGTATCTACTTCGGCACGCACATCAAATTCCTTGAGGCGCTCGGCGATCCGGAGTGCGTAGTCTGCCTGCGCATCCGTGATGTTCATTACAACGGCCTGAACCGGGGAAAGCCAGACCGGGAATGCACCGGCAAAATGTTCAATCAGCACACCTATAAACCTTTCGATCGAACCCAGGATCACCCGATGCAGCATGACCGGCCGGTGTTTCTGGCCGTCGCTGCCGATATAGTTCATATCAAAACGGGCCGGCAATGTAAAGTCGCATTGAATTGTTGCACACTGCCACTGACGGCCGATTGCATCCTTAATTTTTACATCGATCTTGGGCCCGTAAAAGGCACCGTCTCCTTCGTTTATATCAAAAGGCAGGTCTTTTCCCTTAAGGGCGTCCATCAGTGCCTTGGTTGCCATTTCCCAGTCTTCTTCCGAACCGATGGATTTCTCGGGGCGAGTGCTCACTTCCATTTCATATTCGAACCCGAACACGGCCATCACATCCTCTACCATTTCGATAATTGCAGAAACCTCATCGATCAATTGATCGGGCCGACAGAAAATATGGGCATCATCCTGGGTAAACTGGCGTGTTCTCAAAAGCCCGTGCAGTACACCTGATTTCTCATGCCTGGTCACATTGCCCAGCTCGAAGTATCTCAGCGGCAGATCACGGTAACTCCTGACCTTGTTTTTATAGATCAGGATATGTGAGAGACAGTTCATAGGCTTGATGCCATAGAGTTGGCCTTCCAGCTCGGTAAAATACATGTTTTCCTTATAATTATCCATATGCCCGGATGTCTCCCACATCTTGCCGCGCAGGATACTCGGACCGTAAACAATGTCATAACCGCGTTTGAAATGAACCTTCTTCTCGAAATCTTCAAGCAGGGTTCGGAGCATGCCTCCTTTGGGCATATAGATCACCATGCCGGGGCCGACCTCATCGGAAATCATGAACAATTCGAGTTCCCTGCCCAGCCTTCGGTGATCGCGCTTCCTGGCTTCTTCCAAGAAATTCAGATACTGTTTCAGTTCTTTTTTGTTGCTGAATGCCGTGCCATAGATGCGCTGCAGCATTTTATTGCGCTCATCGCCGCGCCAATAGGCTCCGGCAACCGACAGAAGTTTGAAAGCCTTGATATAGCCCGTAGATGGCACATGCGGCCCGCGGCACAGGTCGACAAAGTCGCCCTGTTGGTAGAGCGACACAACCTCATCATCGATCTTGCTTAAGATCTCGACCTTATATGGCTCGCCTTTTTCCTGGAAATAGCTGATCGCCTCCTGCCTGTTCATTATTTTGCGCTCAAAGAGCGTATCCAGGGCGATCAGTTCGTCCATCTTTTGCTCGATCCGCTCGAGATCTTCGACGGAAAACGTATCTTCCCGGTCAAAGTCATAGTAAAAACCGTCTTCAATCGATGGACCGATGGTCGGCCTGGCATCCGGGAAAAGGGCCATGACGGCCTCTGCCATGATATGCGACGTGGAGTGCCTGATAATTTCAAGGCCAGATTGAGAGTCGCTTCTGATTGTCTCGATCACTTCCCCGCCGTTAACCGGCCCGGAAAGGTCTTTGAGCTCACCATCCACCCTGACCGCAACCACATTTGGATCTTTTATCATATCCTTGAGATCGGTCATTTCCGTGGACAGCTCTCTGCCGTCAATCGTAATGTTGTTCTGAGGCATTATGTCTCCATAAAAAATGGTAGGCACGCAGGGATTTGAACCCTGGACCCCCACCGCGTCAAGGTGGTGCTCTCCCCCTGAGCTACGTGCCTGTA
>JAFGIF010000196.1 GCA_016929755.1 Deltaproteobacteria bacterium
GATGTTTTTCATTCCGGAATGTCATGTGCAAATTCTTATTATTGGGATGCAGGCGCTGCGTTTTTAAAGAATGGGTCGCGCCAGGACGGAGAATCGCTTTTTGCCTTCATGTATGCAGCGATGCGTATTTTATCCGGGAGTTATGATACAGCGCTTGTCCTGGGGGTATGCAAGGGATCGGAAAATCCTGAGAATGATCTGCTGACCCACCTGTACACTGATCCGTTTTATCAGCGGCAGGTCGGGTTGAATGAAACGATTGCAGCAGCATTGCAGAAACGTGAGTACATGGATCGTTGCGGGATCACGGAAGAACAGTGTGCCCAGGTGGTGGTGAAAAATCTGAAGAATGCACTGCACAATCCCTATGCCCACGTGAAGAAGAGTGTTGAAGTTGAGGATGTGCTTTCTTCCGAGGTGGTGATGGATCCGCTCAAGAGTATGGAATGTGCGCCCAAATCAGAAGGATTTATTGCCATGCTGTTGGCCAACGAAGAGACGGCCAGAAAACTTACCAGCAAACCGGTATGGTTGAAGGGATATGGATCTTCGATGGATACATTCTACCTTGGAGACCGGGATCTGTTGGAAGGCCAGCTTACGAATGCCGCCAAACAGGCCTATGATATGGCCGGAATCAAGGAGCCCAGCAAAGAGATCGATGTGGCCGAGTTATGCGAGCCGTACGGTTTCCAGGAACTGCTGTGGTGTGAAGATCTCGGTTTGTGTGAGCGGGGTCAGGGTGGCAAATTTCTGGAAAGCGGGGCAACCCAGATGGACGGTGAAATTCCGGTCAATCCATCGGGCGGTGTTTTGGCAATGAATCCGTATGTCACACGTGGATTGTACCGGCTGGCGGAGGGCTTTTTACAAGTCAGAGGGCAGGCCGGCGAGAGGCAGCTGGATAAGAAGGTGAAAACAGCCCTGGCTCATGGCACACACGGTTTTGCCGGTCAATGTCATGCAGTTGCGATAATTGGCAGTTAGGAGGTAAGTATGGGAAGACCAGTTGCAATAGTAGGATCAGGACAGACCAGGCACGGGAGGAGATTTGATGTTTCCTATCCGGAGCTTGTCAAAGAGGCTGTTGATGCGGTTTTTGAAAACACAGGGATATCTCCGCAGGATATAGACGGTGTAGTCTCCGGGACTATGCCTTCCATGATGGAAGGGGTAGCGCTGACGCATTTTTATTTTGCCGATGTGCTGCGTTCCGTGGGCAAACCTATTCTGAAGACCGAGACCTGCGGTTCCACCGGGGTATCGCTGGCCATTACCGGATACTATTGGATTGCGTCAGGGCTGGCGGATCTGGTTTTGGTGGTCGGTTCGGAAAAGATGAACGAGGGTGATTCACAGGCAACCATGACTACGGTTGTAGAGCCGTTTTATCAGCGCTATTTCATTGCCGGGGCCCCCGGGGTGTTTTCCATGCAGTGCCAGGAATGGTCCAACCGCTTCGGAATCCCTGAAGATAAAGTCCGGGAAGCGGCCACCCGAATAACCATTGATCACCACAACGATGCTTTTGACAACCCGTATGCCCATATTAAAAAGAGGCTCACTCCGGATGAGGTCAACAATGCCAGGATCATTACCTATCCGATACGCCTGTGGGATGTATGCCCCAATTCGGATGGGGCCTGCGCCATGCTGTTTGCATCCGAAAAGATGGCTAAGAAACTGGGGTTGAAGTCGGCCTGGGTCAAGGGAGTCGGCTACAGCGGTGAAGAGTACTGGTTTGGCGACAGCGAAAAGGCGATCTGGCAGTGTGCAATCGATGCTGCCAGGCAGGCCTATGATATGGCCGGGATCAAAAATCCCAGAAAAGAACTGGATGTGGCCGAAGTATACAACCCGTTTACCTACCAGGAGATGCTTTATTACGAGTGTTTCGGTTTCTGTGGTTTTGGTGAAGCCTGTGATCTCGTATTACAAGGCGTATTCTCCCGCGAGGGTGAACTTCCCTGCGATCCTTCCGGTGGGACTCTGTGCACGAACCCGATCGGCGCTACCGGGCTGAATCGTGTGGCCGAGGCGGCCCTTCAGGTAACCGGCCAGGCCGGAGCCCATCAGATACCGGGTGCTAAACTGGGCCTGGCACATGCCATGGGCGGGGTTGACCAGTTCAATGGTGTCATGATTCTTGGATCAGAGTAGGGGGAAAGCTATGCAAAAGGATTATAATACACTGGAAAATATTATCCGGCTGCCGCATAAATATGCCGCAGGTCCGATTTTCACAAGGTTTTACGATGGACTGCGCGCCGGTAAGATTCTGGGATCTACGTGCCCGAATTGTAAAAAGGTGCTTGTTCCTGCGCGTTCCTTCTGTCCGCAGTGTCATGCAAACCTGGACGAGTTTGTGGAGGTGGCACAGGAAGGCGAAGTAGTGAGCTGGGCTTATTCCGACAAGGAATTCTTTGGATCACCCGGGAAGCCTCCCTTTATCACGGCCCTGATTCGTCTGGATGGAACGGGCTGTAATTTTCTGCATCTTTTGGGCGGTGACGGATTGAATACTCTGGAAAACGTACAGGCCAAGGTGAAAAAGGGTACCCGTGTCAAGGTGGTCTGGAATGAGGATAAAATAGGACGCATGCTTGATATCAAGTATTTTGAGCCAGTTTCGTAACTGGGAAAGGGGATGAACCATGGAAAAACGAGCTGAATATGACGTTATAACCGACGAAGTGGCCATTCCGTACGAAGTAGCATATGGCCCGACCTGGACCCGATTTTTCGAAGGTCTGAAAAATGAGAAAATTTACGGCTCGAAATGCGAGAAATGCAATCGTATTCTTGTGCCGGCCAGGTCATATTGCCCGCGTTGCTTTGTTGAGATCAAGAATTTTATCGAAGTTGATCAGGAAGGCACGGTGATCTCCTGGGTGCTGACGGAGTACGAATATTTCGGGATGCCCACCAAACCACCCTTTATTGGTGCTCTGATCAGGCTTGACGGCACAGATGTCAATTTTCTGCATTTGATTGGCGGCTTTGATTTAAGCGATCCCGACAATGTTCGCAAGAGAGTGAAAAACGGAATGAAGGTCAAAGCTCTATGGAATGATGATAAAAAGGGCACCATCATGGATATCAAGTACTTTACGCCCGTAAAGTAAAAATTAGGAGGACGCAGCATGGATTTTACCTTCACGGATGAACAGAAGATGTTCAGAGAAACTGTCTATCGCTACGGTAAAGAAGAAATTGCTCCATTATGCGAAGATGCAGATCTAAGCGGCGAATTTAATTTTGAAATCTGGAACAAATTAGGCGAAATGGGTTTGCTTGGACTGCCGTTTCCAGAGGAACTTGGAGGTTCAGGAGCTGATATCGTTACCTGCTGCCTGGCTGGTGAGGCCCTGGGGCATGCCGGAGTGGACGGAGGGCACATGTTGGCATTGGGGGCCCATACCTATTTATGCGCTGCCACTCTGAATACGTTTGGGACCCAGGAACAAAAAGAGAAGTATATCCCAAAACTGGCTACAGGCGAGTGGATTGGTTGTATGGGATTGACCGAACCCGGAGCGGGATCGGATGCGGCGGGTTTGCGGACCACGGCGGTTAAAAAGGGCAATAGGTATATCTTGAATGGTTCCAAGACATTTATTACCAATGCTCCGGTATCCCAAGTCATGGTAGTTTATGCCACACTTGACAGGGCCAGAAAGCATGAGGGTATTACCGCATTCATTGTTGAGAAAGACTATCCCGGTTTTTCTACCGGGAAGCCGTTTCATAAGATGGGGTGCAGGTGCTCCACCACATCAGAAGTATTTTTAGAAGACTGCGAAGTGCCTTTGGAAAACTGTCTCGGGGGAGAATACAAGGGCTGGACAATGGCCCTCAGCTCGGTTGAGTGGGACAGATCAACTCTTTTGGCACCGTTTTTTGGTACGGCGCTGTACAGTCTTGATGAGTGCGCCCGTTATGCCAATGAGCGCCAGCAATTCGGACGGCCGATCAAAGCTTTCCAGGCTGTACAACATAGAATCGCCAATATGAAAATATTTGCCGAGGCAGCCAAATTGGCAATTTATCGTGTGGCATCATCCAAGGATAACGGCCAGTTGCTCAACCCACTTCAGGCGGCGGTTAACAAGATGTATGTCGGTGACGAGGGTTGCAATATGGCAACTGATTCCGTGATGATACATGGTGGATACGGATTCATGCATGAGTATCCGGTTGAGCGAAATTATCGTGATGCAAGGCTCGGGACCATCGGCGGAGGCACTTCTGATATCATGCGGATGATTGTATCCAGAATGATGCTGATGTAATTTATAGGGAGGGAACAGCATGATAGATTATGAACTCACTCAAAATGAGAAAAAGTTACAGCAGGATCTGGCTACATTTTGTCAGCGCGAAATTGCCCCTGCTGCCGCAGGCCTTGATCAAGCACCCAGAAAAGAGGTAGGCGTTCTGGTTCGTAAAAATATTGAAAAGCTTGCCAATGCGGGATTTCTGGCAGTAGGTTTCGAAGATAACACAATCGACATGATTTGCCAGTATATTGCAGCAGAAGAGATTGCCAAGGTGTGTGCGTCCACTTTTTTCAGTGCCAGAGCCAGTGCATTTCTTTGTGGCGGATTAATTTCTTTGTATGGCACGGCCCAGCAGAAAGAAAAGTATCTTGAAAGTCTAAAGTTAGCCAAAGTAATCGGGGCGTTTGCCTACACCGAACCCGGTGCCGGTTCCGACATATCGGGTATAGAAACAACAGCAGGAAGCCAGGGATATGCATGGCTTATAAACGGAGTGAAGGATACTGTCACCAATGCTCCTATTGCCGATATGTTTCTAGTCCTGGCTTACACAGATATCAATGCTGGTCCTGAAAAGGGCTTAAGCCTGTTTATTGTGGAAAAAGATACTGCCGGCCTTTCAATCGGAGAACCTCTGGATACTATGGGTATGCGCGGAGTTCCGATAGCTCAAGTGGAACTTAATCAATGCAAATCAGGCCAGATTCTTGGCGGCGAGCCGGGCAAAGGCTTTATGCAACTCAGCCGTATCCTTGAGATGGGCAGGGTAAGTATCGCCGGCATGTGTGTGGGTATCGGGAGTGCCTGCATGGAAAAGGCAACACAGCACGCCAAGACTCGCAAAGCCTTTGGAAGAGAGATTGGAAAATATCAGGAAGTCGGCTTCAAACTGGCGGATATGTATACCAATAATGACCTCGGCCGGGCACTTGCTTTGCGAGCAGCATGGGCATTCAACACAGAAGAGAATGAAGCTGAAATCCTGGCATCATGTGCCAAGGTTTTCGCCGGAGAAGGCTTAAGCAAGATTGCCAATTTGGCCATGCAGGTATTTGCCGGTCATGGGTATATCAAGGGTGCCGATATCGAGAGGCTTTTCAGGGATGCGAAAATCGGAGAGGTGATCGAAGGTACGACCGAGGTTCAGCGGATGCTAATTGCAAAAAGTGAACTTGATAAGTTTGCCCAGGCATAGGAGGTTTTTTCATGGCGGTGGATAAAAAGTTTATCGGGAAGAAATATGGACCCTTGACATATGAAGTCGGCAAGGAAAAGATTAAAGAATATGCGAATGCCATCAAGAACTCTGATCCGTACTATATTGATGATGATTTTGCCAAAAACACCAAGTATGGTGGTGTTATAGCGCCGCCCACATTTGCAGTGGTATATGCCGGCATGCTTGCAGACCCTTTTTTTAAGGACCCAGAGTTGAATCTGAACTATGCAATGCTTGTTCACGGTGAACAGGACTTCGAATTCTTTGATGTTGTCAAACCCGGAGACGTGATTACCTCTTCGGGTAAGATTCTCAATATTGAAGATAAAGAAAAACTCGACATTGTTACCCTTGAAGGCATCTGCAAAAATCAAGAAGGCAAGGATGTCTGCCGAGCGACCTTTACCTTTGTAATCAGGAAATGAGAGGGAGAAGAACATGCCAGGAAAAGATATAAAAGTCGGCGATACATTCAATGCCGTTGAAGAAGTGGATAAGTATCGCACCATATACTATGCCGGGGCTTCTGGAGATTTTAACCCGATCCATATTGACCCGGATTTCGGCGAAATGGTTGGTCTCGGCGGGGTGATTCTGCATGGTTTATGTACTTTGGCCTTTGCCGCCAAGACTGTTACTGACTGGAGTGGCGATCCGGGATCTTTGAAGCGCCTGAGATGCAGATTTGCCATGCCGGTCCATCTTGGTGATTCAATTACGACCCAGGCAAAAATATTGAGCATTGAGGGTAACCGGGCCAAGATCGAGTTGAGCGTGACCAATCAGGACGGTGCCGAAGTCCTTACCATGACTTCGGCTGAGATTGAATTATAGCATCCTGTAAAAAGAAATGGCAGGATACAAGGTGCCTGAAAATGTTTTTTTACAGATGCGTTGCCAATAAATCCCAGCGGTAAAATTCTAAAGAACGAGCTGAGAAAAAAGTATTTCCCAAAGTTGTTCAGGTTTCAATAAAATATCGATAAAAACAAAAAGCCTGTCCATTGGGCGGGCTTTTGTTTCTTTATATCTTTGGACAGATCTGATGAGCTATACTATACTGTGTCCATGAAAAATGCTTTTCTTTTCGCTGTATTTATTATTGTATGCCTGCCGGGATTCCCCGCTTATGCAGACCTTGTTCACACTGTTCAGAAAGGGGACACCCTTGAAGGTATTGCCGAAAAGTATCTGCCGTATACTGCCTCATATACCCGCAAAGAGCTTGTCACGGATATACGGGAAATGAATGACATTGAATCTGATATTATTTCGATCGGGCAGCGTTTGAATATTCCTGTTCTTTGGGATACTCAACTTAGCCCTAAAAGCATTGGGCAGGAAAAAACTTTTCCATCCAAAGGTGTCTATGTCAATAAATGGTCTGCCGGTTCCCGCAAAATCCTTTTAATTGCCGACAGGCTAAACATATACGGAGCTAACACAATAGTTTTTGATGCTAAGGATGTTATGGGCGGACTTTCCCACAAAAGTGAAGTTCCTCACTCTTTTTCACCTGCGGCGCGCTATGTGGCTCCGATTGAAGATATACATAAGATGATCGAGTATTTGCATCGGATGAAAATCCATGTGGTGGCAAGGGTTTGTGTGTTTCGAGATCTTCTCATGGCAGATTCGATGCATCACTGGTGTATTCAGCCGGGTTGGCTCAATCCGGCTGACCCGGAAGTTCAGGACTATATTTTATCGGTAATCAGGGAACTGATTCATCTGGGCGTGGATGAGATTCAACTGGATTACTTCCGGTATCCTGCGGATGGACTCACCAGCACGACGGATGCAAACAAGACAAGAGTCGATGTGATTGCCGGGTTTCTGAAGACTATCCATGATCTGACATCATCCAGTAATGTTTTGCTTTCGCTAGATATATTTGCCATTGTCATCTGGAAGCAGGATGATGATATTCTGAGAGTTGGGCAGGATATAAACGCGATGATGCCGAATCTTGATATTATCTCGCCCATGCTTTATCCTTCACATTTCAATTTTGATTTTGCCGGTGTTGCCAATCCTGCAGACCGTCCCTATCTTTTTGTAAGCCGTGGTGTTCAGCGATTGAAAGAGATGGTCGGGGATGAAGTAATTATCAGACCGTGGTTGCAGGCATTTCCCCTGCGGGTAAAGACAGGTTTTGATCCGGCATTTATCCAGACCCAGATTGTGGCGGCACAGGATTCCGGCGCTATCGGCTGGCTTTTGTGGAGCCCTGGCAATCATTACCAGGATTCATATACAGCCATGGAAAAGCTTTTAATGATAGAAAGATAGAATTGTGATGAACTACTGAAGAAATCATGGCGGAAGCGCATGGGAATCGAACCCACCAAGGACGCTCGTCGCACCCCACACCGGATTTGAAGTCCGGGGGACCCACCA
>JAFGIF010000197.1 GCA_016929755.1 Deltaproteobacteria bacterium
ATGGCGGTTCATCTCAAGGGATCTTATTGCGTATCCAGACCGGCCTACATCAATATGCGTGAAAACGGCTATGGACGGATCGTGATGACCACCTCGGGAGCCGGCATTTTCGGGAATTTCGGCCAGACCAACTATTCGGCGGCCAAGAGTGGTATCGTGGGCCTGACCAATGCCTTGAAACTTGAAGGTGCCAAATACAATATCAAGGTCAATGTACTGGCGCCGGTAGCAGCCTCGCGGCTGACCGAGGATGTAATGCCGCCCGAGTTTTTAGATAAGCTGAAGCCTGATTTTGTGACACCGGTGGTGTTGTACATGTGTTCCGAGCAGTGCCAGGATACCGGCATGATTATCAATGCGGCCCTGGGCTACTATAGCCGTTCGGCCATGCTGACCGGCCCTGGAGCAATCATTTCCGATGGGAAAAAGATACCCACACCAGAGGAAGTAATGGAGAACTGGGGCAAGATCACCAGCCTGGAAAATCCAAAACTTTTCAACCAGGTCAACGAGATGTTCGGCGAACTGGGCTCGCTTCTGGCGTAATACTGCCAAAACCTGGCCGGAGATATATCTCCGGCCAGGCATATGATTAGTTTTTTAGGCAATAAGCTTTTGCAACCACAGCATTCTTGCGCTGCTGGATTTGCGGTGCAACCGACTGAAATGTACCTGACCCCCATCTGTAATTCCCGCCCTGGCGGGAACCAGGAGGTGCTTAAAAAGATTGACAAATTAAGAAACAGCCTTGTCTGGTTTTATAAGTATCTAATTTTAATTTAATAATTGTATTTGTTTTATTTAATATCGTAAAAAAAGGAGAAGATCGAGATGATACTGGCGTCCAAAGAAGCTGTTCAGCACTGGACCGAGGTCGGAGCATGGGGTCAAAAGACCATAATTGACTATTTCAAGGAGCATGTCCGCAACCAGCCGGACAAGGAATGTCTGGTAGATCCGCTCAACAAGCAAGCCCTCTTGGGTCTCGACCCGGAACGACTGACCTATCGCGAACTGGACCACAAGATTGATGCCACTGCCGAGGCCCTTCTCACCAAGGGTATCAGGAAAGATGATATCGTCGTGGTGCAGCTGCCCAATTGTTGGGAGCTGGCCATGCTTTATCTAGCTATCACCAGGGCGGGAGGGTTGATAACGCCGATGCCGATGCAATGGCGCGCGTCCGAGTTGGGTCATATTCTTGATAAAACTAAGGCCAAAGCATTCATTACGGTAGATGAGTTCAGCGCCTTCAACCACATCAAAATGGGCGAAGAGCTTCATGGCAAGTATGCTGCTCTTGAACATATCGTTGGCCTAGAAGAGATTCGTGAAATGTCTGATGGGGATGTAACCGGCAAGCTGGACAGTATCCCGCTTGATCCCAATGATGTCTTCACCCTTTGCTGGTCTTCGGGCACGGAGGCAGTGCCCAAGGGTTGCCCCTTGAGCCATAACAACTGGATATTTCAGGCAACCCTCTCGTTTACCTGTGCACCACATAAACCTGGGGAAAATTTCATTACTGCCGGGCCCCTGGTAAACATGGCCTCCATCGGGACGGTATTTATTCCCTGGCTCAAAGGTGGGGGCAAATTTGTGTTGCACCATCCTTTTGACGGGCCAACCTTCATCATGCAGCTTATCAGCGAAGAAATACATTATACATTGCTGGTGCCGGCGGTAGTCAATGCCTTGTTGAAGCATCCCCTGGTTGACCAGTTCGATCTTAGTAAGATGAACGCAATTACTATTGGGGCTGCGCCACCTTCATTGTGGTCGGTGCAAGAGCTGAAAAGGCGTTGGGGAATCGAATTCGGAAATATCTGGGGCATGAACGAAGGGCCTGCCAATATTTCCGGTCCTTCAAACATGCCGGATATGGAGATGCGGATTGATCATTTCCCGCAATATAACAAACCGGGTTCAAATTGGAATAAAGATATTCTGAAGTTTCTTGAACTGAAGATCATCGATCCGGCAACAGGGGAGGAACTGCTGGAAGAAGGTGAAGTCGGCGAACTTTACTACAAAGGGCCCAATGTCATTCCCGGTTATTTCAGGAGCCCTGAACTGACAGAAAAAATATTTGATAAAGATGGCTTCTTTAAAACTGGAGACCTTTTCCAGATAAAAGATAATCACTGTATCGGTTTTTTTGACCGCAGCAAGGATATCATTATCCGGGGCGGGTTTAACATCAGCGCCCAGGAGATCGAGAACCTATTACTCGGGCATCCGAAAATCGCTGATGTGGCAGCAGTTGCCATGCCCGATGAGACATTAGGTGAGCGGATGTGTGTGTATGTTGTTCCTCAACCGGATCTCTCTGTTGATTTGGAAGAGATTAAAGCATTCATGAAGGATCAGGGTGTTGCCGTCTATAAGATGCCGGAACGGCTTGAGGTAATCGATGCTATCCCCAGAAATCCGGTGGGTAAAATCCGGAAAAATATACTGCGGAATGATGTGAAAGCCAAGCTGAAGCAGTCTTGATCTTTTTTGCTGTGATATCCGCTGAAAAAAAGGTAATATTTATGAAGTAATTACCTGACAACCTGAAATAAGGAGGTGTTTTTTATGGCGAATCTAATTTTGGATGAACGTGATCAAAAATTTGTGCTCCACGAGATGCTGGATTTGGAGGAACTCTGCAAGGCTCCCCAATATGCTGATTTTTCGCGAGATGTTTTCGATATGATCCTGAATGAGGCTCAGAAATTTGCAACAGAAGAACTCTATCCAATCCTTGTCGATTCCGACAAGGAAGGATGTACCTTGGAAGACGGTAATATCAAAGTTCCAAAAGTATTCCAGCGTTTGTACAAGCTCTACTGCGAGGGAGGCTGGGCTTCCATGAGCAAAGAGCCTGAAATCGGAGGACAGGGGTTACCCTTTATCATGTCCCTGGCAGCCAAGGAGTGGTTTATTCACAATCTTGGGTTTCTGGTGCTCTCTTTCCTGGGAGAAGGCGCAGCCCACTTGATAGAGGTTTATGGCAGCCAGGAGCTGAAGGATAAGTACCTGCCGAAGATGATAAGTGGTGAGTGGAGTGGCACCATGTGCCTGACCGAGCCGGGTGCCGGCAGCGATGTGGGCGCTTTGACCACAAAGGCCGTCCGGCAGAGCGACGGAACCTTTAAGATCAAGGGCACAAAGTCGTTTATCACCGGTCTTGACCAGGATCTTACCGAGAACATCATCCATCCTGTGCTGGCCCGCATTGAAGGTGATTCTGCGGGAACAAAGGGGATTTCCATCTTTATTGTTCCCAAGTACATCGTCAATGATGATGGCACGCTGGGCAGGCGCAATGATTATGAAGTGGCCAAAATCGAGGAAAAGATGGGTTTCCATGGTGCGCCTACCGGAACCATGAATTTCGGTGATAACGACGATTGCTATGCGGAGCTTTTGGGTGAGGAACGTCAGGGCATGAAAGTCATGTTCCAGATGATGAACGAGGCCAGGATCGGTACCGGATTGCAGGGAGTGGGTTCATCATCTATCGCTTACCTGCATGCCCTGCAGTATGCCAAGGAACGTATTCAGGGAACGTCGATCATGGATTTCGGGAATCCTGAGGCCCCCAAAGTGCCGATAATAAAGCACCCGGATGTCAGGCGCATGCTGCTATCCATGAAAGCCAATGTAGAGAGTATGCGGGCTATGATGTATTACGGGGCACTGTGTTTTGATATGTCTGAAGTTGTAGAAGATGAAACTGAAAAGAGCAAATGGCGTGGTCTGCTGGAGGTGCTTACCCCGATCATCAAGGCCTACTGCTCTGATATCGGTTTTCGGGTCACCGAGACAGCCATGCAGGTCTACGGCGGCTATGGTTACTGTTCGGAGTACCCGGTTGAGCAGTTTTTACGCGATGAAAAGATTGCCTCCATTTACGAAGGAGCCAACGGTATTCAGGCCCTTGATCTTGTCGGCCGTAAACTCGGCATGAAAAAGGGCACCTATTTCATGAGCTTGCTGGGTGAGATGAATGCTACCATAGCTGGGAACAAAGATTACCCGGAGATGAAAGAACTGGCTGAACTGGTTCAGACTGCGGTTAATGTTTTGGCTGACATGGGATTATTCTTTGCCGGCTGTGGCAAGGAAGGTAAATTCATGGTGCCGGTCAGCCATGCCTATCCGTTTTTGATGATGATGGGCAAGGTTGTCTGTGGCTGGCTTTTGCTCTGGCAGGCCGGTTTGGCTTCCAAGAAACTCGACGAGATAAGCAAAGAAAAGGGTGTGAATCAGAAAGATACCGAGAAATGGGCGGATTTTGTCAAAGACAATAAAGAAGCGGCTTTTTATGTTGGAAAAGTTGCTGCTGCCAGATATTTTATCAGAAATGTGTTGCCTGAGGTTGATGCCGCGGCCAAGGCCATTAAGACCGAAGATTTATCTGTAATTGAAATACCCGACGAAGCTTTTGTTGTATGATTATAACAGGGAGGAGGGAGGCTCTCTCCTCCCTGTTATATTATAATTTTATCATTTTTCAATAATCGGCCCGAGTGCAATAAACTGCACTTCTAAGGTCTTCGGCATAAACAAGGCACATGAGCTGTCTTCAACCGCTCCTACCGTGACGATATACGAGAGTTCCGGTTTAAGAGAAACACTCTGGCCCGATTTTGCATGAAATTCATTCGCTTTTCCGTTTTTGATCTCGATAACTGATGGGCTGTGAGAATGGCCCCTGAACAGTATCTTGAAAGGCGGCTTTTCATCCAGGAGCAGTCGAGGCAGGTAATCATTTATGGGCCTGCGGGTTGCGGCCGGCCAACTAAACGGTGCTGAGTGCGTGAAGCAGATTTCATCGGTGGTGATGATGTATGGCAAACTTTTAAGGTATTGGATCGACTCGGGCGAAACTCCATTTGGATATTCTTCATTGTAATCGGCAATTATACTGTACTCGTTGTTGCCCATGACTCCCCGAACTTGATGGCGCTCAAGGATATCGATCGCGATTGGCAGCGCCTCGATCATTAGTGAATCGCACATATCTCCCAAGTGGATCAATGTTTGGGCCCCCACCTCTTTGAGTTTCCGGATGGAACCTAAAAGGAGGGCATTATTGCTGTGGCTGTCTGCAATAAGACCGATGGCTCCCGGTGTTGTTTCCCGCATGCACTGGGAATAGCGTATTCCCGGCGAGGATGCAATATAAGGTTTTATGTTTTAGGTTGTTACGTTTTACGTGTC
>JAFGIF010000027.1 GCA_016929755.1 Deltaproteobacteria bacterium
CCGGCAGTTCTTCAGTGAAATTTACGGCTTTAGACATGCAGGGCAATGCCGAGATGGCCAGCGGTGTGGTGGAACGGATTGGATTAGATAACCCGCAGCTCAGTTATGCCAATTCCCGTGGAAATCATATCGAAAGACAGGTCTCTGTATCGGATGTCAGAAATGCCATGGGCATCATCATCGAATGTCTTACCAATAAAGAGTATGGCGTTGTAAAGATCAATCAGGAGATTGAGGCAGTCGGTCACCGGGTGGTCCATGGTGGTGAAAAGATAACTGAGCCGGTGATTGTAACAGATATGATCAAATCCGTTATCGCCGAGTATGGGGAGCTTGCACCTTTACACAACCCGCCCAATCTTAAGGGCATCAAGGCCTGTGAAGAAATTTTTCCCCACGCACAGCAGGTAGCGGTATTTGATACAGCCTTTCATACCACGATTCCTGAGCATGCTTTTCTCTATGGATTACCCTACAGCTTGTATACCCAAGACAGAATTCGCCGTTATGGCTTCCATGGTATCAGTCACAAGTATGTTTCCCGACAGGCGGCCGGATATATAGGGCAGCCTATAGAAAAACTGAAGATTATCACCTGTCATCTTGGTAACGGCTGCAGTATCACTGCGGTCGACGGAGGCAGGAGCGTTGATACCAGCATGGGCTTCACCCCGCTTGAAGGCCTGATCATGGGGACACGCTGCGGTGATATAGATCCGGCTATTGTATTTTACCTGATGGAGCATAAAAAACTCGATAACTTACAGGTCAGCGAGTTGCTCTTAAAACACAGTGGAATGCTTGGGTTAGCAAATATTGGCAGCAATGACCTGCGCGACATAATCAATGCCCGTGACAAAGGAGATCCGCAGGCGGACATTGCACTCAGAGCCTTTGCTTATCGTATTAAAAAGTATATCGGGTCGTATATGGCTGCCATGGGAGGGCTGGACATGCTGGTTTTTACAGCCGGTATCGGTGAAAATTCTCCTCTGATTCGCTCTATGGCCTGTAAAGAACTTGACGGACAAAACGCACTGGGCATCATGCTGGATGATGAGAAAAATGCAGACGGCAACCGCAAGTTATGCGCAATTCACCATGATACAAGCCGGGTAAAGGTTCTGGTGGTTCCCACCAATGAGGAATATGAAATTGCAAATGAAACCCTGCATGTGGTTCAGAATAGAGATAGAATAAGAACATGAGAAAAGAGCGCTATATTGGTGTTAATAGACACCTGCTACAATGTAAATTCGGATGTTGAACTGAAATCCAACTGCATCCAGCAAAGGCAAATTGAGGAGGAAAAAATGCCAAAGATATCAATCATTGGGGCCGGCAATGTGGGCAGTCAGGCGGCGTTCTATTCGGCGTTGCGAGGTCTTGGCGATATTGTTCTGGTTGATGTGGTGGACGGGCTTGCCGCGGGCAAGGCTCTTGACATGCTGGAGTCGATGCCGATAGCCGGAGTAAACAGCAAAATTATCGGAGGCTCCGATTATGCTCTCACCAGGGATTCGGATATAGTGGTCGTCACCGCCGGTATTGCCAGAAAACCGGGGATGTCCCGTCACGATTTGATTGAAACCAACAGCCGTATCATGCGCTCGGTTATTCCTGAAATTGGCAAAGAATCGCCGGAAAGCATCCTGATCGTGGTCACCAATCCTCTTGATGAAATGGTACACTTGGCACACACATTAAGTGGCTTTCCCAAACAGCGCGTTTTAGGCATGGCAGGTGTGCTCGACAGTGTACGCTTCAGAACATTTATCGCAGAGGAACTGGGAGCTGATGTCAACGATGTTAAAGCCATGGTCCTTGGCAGTCACGGTGATTTGATGATTCCGCTGGTGGAATACTGTACAGTAAAGGGCGAGAAGATTTCCAACTTGCTTTCTCAGGAAAAAATCGATGTGATTGTGGAACGGGTCAGGAAAGGTGGAGTCGAGATCGTAAAACTGCTCAAGACGGGCAGCGCTTTTTTTGCGCCTGGGCTTTCGATTGCAGCAATGGTGGAGGCTATCATCAAGGATCAGAAGAATATTATGCCCTGTTCGGTTCTGCTGCAAGGAGAGTATGGTGTCGAAGATGTTTTCATCGGCGTTCCTGTCAAACTCGGCAGGAATGGTGCTGAGGAAATTATCGAGTTGGAGTTGAATAAAGAAGAGCGTCTGGCTTTTGATAAATCGGTAAGCCAGGTAAAAACACAATAAATAAGAAGCGAGGTTGTTGCCTGTCATGCCAAAAAATAAATCGTCCGAACATGAGACCGCTCTCGCAGTATCCAAGAGTGGTTGCGATTTGATCAATGATCCCCAGCTCAATAAAGGAACTGCATTTTCTCTGCGGGAGCGCGATGATTTTGGCCTGCACGGATTGCTTCCGCCAAAATGCGCTTCGATGGAAACTCAGGTCTACCGCATTATGGAGAATTATTATCGCAAAAGCGATCCACTGGAAAAGTTTATTTTCCTGACATCTCTCCAAGACCGCAATGAAACTCTGTTTTATCGCATTCTTTTAGATAACCTGGAGTCGATGACACCAATAATCTACACACCGACCGTTGGCCTGGCCTGCCAGCAGTTCGGGCACATTTTTCGTCGATCCAGAGGTATGTACTTTTCTCCGGAGGATCGAGGAAAGATCCGCACCCTTATGGATAACTGGCCCCAGGATGATGTTGACATAATTGTAGTAACCGACGGCAGTCGTATTCTGGGCCTGGGGGATCTAGGCGCCAACGGAATGGGCATTCCGATCGGTAAGCTGTCACTTTATATTGCCTGTGGCGGAATTCATCCCAGCAGGACATTGCCGGTCATGATTGATGTTGGTACCAACAATACAGATCTTCTCAATGATTCTTTGTATCTTGGCATAAACCAGACCCGCTTGAGGGGAGAAGCCTATTACGAACTGATGGATGAATTCATGCAGGCCGTCAATGATCGCTGGCCCGGGATTCTGGTCCAGTTTGAGGATTTCTCAAACGATCACGCCTTTGCTTTATTGGATCGCTATCGGGACAACTATTTATGTTTTAATGATGACATTCAGGGTACTGGCTCGGTAGCATTGGCAGGTCTAATTTGCGCTCTTAGAGAAACAGGCGGAAACCTGGGTGACCAGAAGATTGTTTTCTTTGGAGCCGGCACTGCCGCTATCGGCATTGCCAACATGGTTGCCGCGGGTATCATGGAAGATAGCGGCATCAGTTTGGATAAAGCCCGCAGATGTTTCTGGTTCCTTGATTCAAATGGTCTGGTATCTACAAAGCGGGGTGACAATCTTGCTGAGCATAAACTGCCTTATGCCCGTAACGAGGAGTGGCTGCCGGACCTGCTTGCAGTCGTGAAAAAAGTCAAACCAACGGTTCTGATGGGTCTGAGCGGCCAGCCTCAATCATTCAACGAAGCGGTGTTAAGTGAAATGGCCCGGCATGTAGAAAGGCCGATTATTTTTGCTCTTTCGAATCCGACCAGCAAGGCGGAGTGTAATGCAGAGCAGGCCTACGCCTGGACAGAAGGCAGGGCTATTTTCGCCAGCGGCAGCCCGTTTGATCCTGTCGAATATAAAGGCAAAGTCTACATCCCAGGCCAGGGCAACAATATGTATATATTCCCGGGTGTCGGTCTGGGAGCATCATTGTGCGGGGCCAGGAAAATAACTGATTCGATGTTTTATATTGCCGCCAAAACGCTTGCCAGCAGGATTACCAGGGAGAAACTGGCACAAGGCAATGTATTCCCCGAGCTGAATCGTATTCGTCAGATTACCGAGAGTATCGCCTCGGCGGTAATCCGTTTGGCATATGATCAGGGATTGGCCACCGAGCCCAAGAGCGATGATATTCTGAAATTTATCCAGAGCAAAATGTACCATCCGGTTTATAAAGAATATATAAAAGCCTGAGAATTATATTACGGTAGAAATCTTAGGCAAGAACTGTCTACATATTATTATTTAAGTTCGGCAGGAGAATAATTCCGTCGGCACTTGTGGCTAGTGATGTATGCTGTTTCACATTAAGGGCCTTGATGGTAGAATCTTTAATACCGGCAAAGACCGCCGGGATTATATCCAGTGCTTTCGGGCAACTCATATTAATCGCATCGGGCCACATTACTACCGAAAATGCATTGTAATCGGCCAGATAGTCGGCCAGCGACGGAGAGCTGTCGCAATTCCAGCTGACGTTTTTTAATACATGTCGTTCGCCGACAATCACGATTCCTTTTGTGTCCGGATGAGAGCTGAAGTGGTTGGTTATGCGGGACGCCATCCATTGGTCGCGGGAACATTTAACCGGCATTGGTTTGTCTATGGCCACAATATTCAGGTCAAGGTCGCGTGCCTTGTCAAGGATAGCACAATATGACCTGGATTCGATGACATTCCATAGTTCTATGGTTTTTACCGGTATGGCACCATACATGAACAGTTCGATAATTTCCTGCTCCGATGATTGAATTTCCACAAAAAGTGTGTTGATCTTTGCCTGACGTACAAGTTCGGGCAGGGCCTCGATGATGATATTATGTATTGTCGAGTCTTTATGGTGTGTGCCGATCAAAAGCAGATTGTTCGCACGCGCCTTATCCAACAGGTAGTGTGTCGGTGAGCTTCCATGCTTTTTGGAATAAGCCAGGTAATCCTCATAGGGAGAACTGCCCAGTAAACCAAGCAGGGCGATACACAGCATAATCGTGATGTAGTATCTCAGTTGTTTTTTCATACTGTACTTTTCGGTTGTTTTACTCTTTACATGAAGCCTGCCTCTTCGTCAAGATACGCTTTAATTTTCAGGGTAAGTTCAGCCAGGCTTTCAATAGTGCAGGCTTGTTGTCTGAAACGGGCAGCGCCTGGTAAACCTTTGACATAAGATGAAACAAATTTGCGCATATAAAGAAGGGCCTTGTGCGTGCCCAGGTATGAGCAGAGAAAGTCCAGATGCCTAAGCATGACTTCTCTTCGTTGTTTGAGGGTAGGGTAAAATCCTTCGCTCAGTTCCTTGAAGATCCAGGGCCGACCCACGGCTGCCCTGCCGATCATGCAGGCATCAGCTCCCGTTTTCTTCAGGTACTCAATGTCTTTTTTGGTCTTAATGTCACCACTGGCAACCACAGGCACTGAGGTTGTTTGTTTAATATCGGCAACAAGTTTCCAGCGCGGTTTACCCCGGTACATATCGGAACGGGTACGGGGATGGAGGATAATGGTATCGATGCCTGCTTTTACCAGAAGTTCAGCCAGAATACCCGCATTGATGGACAGACTGTCCCAGCCGGCGCGCATCTTTACGCTGACCGGGAGGTCCACAGCACTGATTACCGCCTCGGTCATGCTCAAAGCCCGGTCGAGATCCTTCATCAGGGCAGCCCCGGCACCTTTTACAACAACTTTCTTCACCGGGCAGCCCATATTGAGGTCGATGCCGTCGAATCCTTCGTCTTCAAGGATCCTGGAGGCCAGAGCAGCATCGTGGGGCTGGGAGGCAAATATCTGAGCGATAAGCGGCCTGTCTTTTTCCGGGCGTTCAAGCAGCTTTAACGTGTTGCTGGTGTTTCGCACCAATCCGGTAGCGCTGATCATTTCGGTATAGGCCAGTTCTGCGCCGAATTCCCTGCAAATAATGCGCATGGGCCAATTGGTGTAGCCTGACATGGGAGCCAGAAAGAGAGAGTTTTTGAATTTGAGGTTATAGAGTTTCATCTCGTTGGAATAAGACCCCCTGTCTGAGATTGTTTCGTTCCATGAACTTGTGGATGCTATTTCTGACAGCTGTTTTTTCCAGGGCCCATTTCGGTGCAATGAGTTCATGCGGATGCGGATCGCCGGTTATTCGCTGTACGACCATGTCGGGCGGCAGATGTACAAGAACTTGTGTAACCGCCGCAGCATATTCATCCAGGCCGAGCGGTCTATACTGTCCTTTGTAATACATGTCGGCCAGAGTAGTTTCTTTAACCACGTACATCAGATGGATTTTGATATCGGTAATTGGCAGTTCGGCGACCAGGCGAGCGGTATCCAGATACTGCGGCAGGCCTTCACCAGGAAGCCCGATGATAATATGGGCACAGATCCTTATGTTGTAGTGTGAGGTGAGCCTGACAGCGTCGACAAATGTCTGCACATCATGACCGCGGTTTATTCTTTTGAGGGTTTCGTCACTGGCGGATTGCAGACCGTATTCAATCCAGGTCAATCTCTTGTCGGCATAACTTTCAATCAGGGACAGCTTTTGCTCGTCAATACAATCGGGCCGGGTGCCGATGGACAACCCTACGATTTGAGGGTAGCCGAGGATGGTATCGTAGATGTCCTTGAGTCGCTCCGTTGGAGCATAGGTGTTCGAGTACGACTGAAAATAGGCGATAAAGGCTTTGGCCTTGTAGCGCCGCGTCATGGCCTCCATCTGGGTCTCGATCTGCTCTTTGATGTTCAAACCACGAATTGAGGCTCCGGTGCCAGCACCGTATTCGTTGCAGTAAATACAACCGCCTTTTTTGTTTATATCCCGGTGAGGACATGTCAAACCCGCATCCAGGGTGATCTTCTGCACTCGCATTTTGAAATGTTTGCGCAAGAAGGAATTAAACGTGAAGTAGCCGGGATCAGACATCAGAGAAATGGGAATTTGAATTCACCGATTCCAAGCTCGGCTGTCAGATTGCGGATGATTTCCTGCAGTGGGGCATTGATCGGAACACCATCTTTTTTACGTTTTTTTATCATCTCGAATTCTTTTTCTCCTGCCAGAAAGATTCTATCATGGCCGGGGGCTTTTTCAGAAAAGCGTATCTCGCGCATTATAGAGCCGGTTATCATTTTAAACATTTCGATCGGAACAAAACTCTCAATATTGATTGCCATAAAAAAGTGACCCAGCCGGTGGGGTACCTTCATGTCGCCCTGGAAGCCGCTTAAGGCTTTGCCAAAGCGTCCGCCGGAAAACGATGCGCACAGGATTTCCACCATAACTCCCAAGCCATAACCTTTGTACCCGCGCATCTCTTCACCGGCACCTCCCAGCGGCAGCAATGATGCGAAGCCGCCAACCAGCTTTTTTAAAAGTTTTCTGCTGTCTGTCTGTTCATGTCCGGATTTATCAATGATCAGGCCCCTTGGGGTCTCTTTGCCCTCCCGGGCATATACTTCAATATTGCCCCGCTGGGCAATTGAGGTGGCGATATCCAGCAGAAAAGGATAGTCATCGTCAGATGGAGCCCCAAAGCTGATGGGATTGGTGCCTATTACGGGTTCTACTCCGAAGGTTGGTGCCACAGAGGGCCTTGCATTGGAAAAAGCCAGGCCGACCATATCGTTTTCAATTGCCATGCTGGGATAGTAGCCTGTGATGCCAAAATGAGAGCTGTTTCTGACGGCAACCATGCCAACATTGGCATTCTTGGCCATATCGATTGCCATCTGCATGGCCTGGTAGGCCACAACGTGTCCCATGCCGTTGTTGCCGTCAATTACAGCGGTGTTGTCGGTCTTTTTTATAACTGTGGTTTTGGTGACAGGGTGCAGAATTCCGTCCCTGATACGATCGACATACATCTTGAACCTGCCGATACCATGAGACTCAATGCCCCTGATATCGGACTCAATGAGAACCTTGGAGCAGATCTCAGCATCGCTCACGGACAGCCCGAGCGCAGTGAAACCTTTCAACATGAAACGTTCGAGTTCTTTGTGATCTACATAAACGATATCATCCGCAATCTGTTGCATGTCTCTTCTCCTCATCCGATGCTTCTTTAGTTACAGACCATGGATATTTAATCAGGTCAATATATTTTCGAAAAACAAAAAACATTTGCAGACGGTTAGCCGTTAATAGAGGATTTCAAGATGCTCGGCCATATTCATGAGCAAACCATAAGAATCCTCAGCGTATGCCATCTGGTAGGGCGTGATTTCTTTTGATTCGAACATCATTTGATGTGATAACTTGCGTTCCTGCTCTTCGGCCAGGGTCTTGTCATGGATATTGAGCATGATCTCTGATTCCAGATACGAACTTCTGATCGAAAGATTGAAAGAACCAATGCAGAGCCAGTACCCGTCGATAATAAACTGTTTGGAATGCAGATAAGGGCGAAAGTTGCTGGTTTGCCTGGCGCCTGTATATTCATAGATGCGCACGCCTGCTTTGAGTAATTCACGGTAGTGATTCAGCGAAATATAGTGACACAGGGAAAAGGCCACTTCCTCGCCCGTTTCAAGCGAGTTCGTGAGGATGCGGACATCCACTCCACGGAGGGCTGCATCCCTGAGGGCTTGGTTGAGCTTAGGGGGCAGGGCCAGATACTGGGAGGTGATGTATAGTTTGCTCTGTGCCATGTTGATCGCGCTGCACAGCATATCAAGGGTATAGTAGGTTCCTTCCCAGGGTTTTGACTGGACTGTCCTGACAGAGGTGGTTCCGTCCCGGGATATGGTGGGGGTGGGGTCTGTGATGATTCCTCCGAAATCTTTCCAGTTTGAGGCAAAGGCCCTCCCGATTTCATCTACCACCGGGCCTTCAAGCAGTACGTCCAGGTCCTTCCACCACCAGAAATAGCAGTCGCTGATATTTCTGCCCCCGACAATGGCGTAACTGCTGTCAACAACAAGCATTTTTTCATGCAGAGCATAATCCACGAACACATCATCGCCCTTGTCATCAATCCATTTTTTAAAAGGGGCAGTGTCCGGCATTGATGAATATATCCGATAGTCCCGGCGCATCTTTTCCAGCCAGGGCAAAGTTCTGGACCGGGCATTTCTTGGAAAACCAATGTCACCGGCAACAATTACCTCAACCCCATGTTTTCTCAGTTCAAGGGGAGTAAGTGGTGATTTGGCAAGTTGTGAGTAGCGGGTGAGCAGCACTTTAACTTCAATCCCTTGCTCGGCTTTGTCTTTCAAAATCTTAACGATCTGGGAAGACAGCCCGCTATCGTCCAGATAATAGGTCTGAAGATAGATAGTTGCCGTGGCATTTTGAATAATGGCGACCCATTTTTTAAAGGCATCAGGGCCTTTGTCCAATAACTCAACTTGGTTTCCATCAATAACCTGACTGTTTGATATCACATCAAGCATGGCCTGATTTTGCTCGCATAGGATTTTTGGTTCCAGATGTGAGTCGGAGGGCGCAATGTGTATCTCGGTCTGTGTAAAAGCACGTTTTCCGTTCTCAGTGGTAATCTCGATGGGCACTGTGTATTTACCTGCAGCTGTCCTGGATGGAAGATCAAGCTTGCAGCAGAACCTTCTCTGGCCGTTTCGGGAGCGGTAGGCGTATATCCGGCTTAAAGAGATTGACCCCGGCGTATCAACATGGATTGATGCTTTCGATTTTGGGTGAGCCAAGATACCACAATCGAGATAAGCTATGCGATGCAGGCCTGTATATATAATTTCCGGGTAAACAACGACATCGGAGATCGCGAGCTGTTCTTCGGAGACATGATTCCATCCGGCGCAGCCTGGAAGACCAAGACTTATAACAGCCAGGCAGAGGAGCAGCATGAAGATCCTTCGGGAGTCGAATATCTTGGGGCTCTTTTCATATAACCGATTTAATTTAATCATGAAAACAGCATCCTAATAGACTGGCAAGCAAGATGCAGTTAAGAGTATCAGAATGATGTATCCACAGCAAATGATCTGACATATTCAATGAAGGCCTTATGGTGACTGGGTGGTACAAATTGTTTTCTATAAACCAGGCAGAAGTCGCGCAGTATATCAGGACCTTCAAGGGGAATTTGAACCAGAACGCCCTGCTGTAATTCACGTCTGACGGCATGGATTGATATGATTGAGATACCCAGTCCTGATATGACAGCCTCTTTAACCGCTTCGGATGAGCCCATCTCGCTTACAATGTTGAAATCGCTGAAGCCTTTTTGGTTGAAGGGCTTGAAATAATCTTCCATTATCGATCTTGTTGCCGAGCCGTTTTCTCTGCCGACAAATGGTTCTCTGGAGAGGGTCGCAAAATCGATGGGGCCTCTCTTTTCCCATGGATGGTCTTTCGGGACGATCAGAACCAGACGGTCTTTCCATAAATTTTCACAGCGCAGTTTCCTGTCATGGGTGCGTTTTCCGATAAAGCCGAGCTCGACCTGGTCATTGATGACCAGTTGAATCACATCGGTACTATCACTCATTGTAATATGGACCTGTATTGTGGGGTGTTTTTTCACCAGACCAGTTATTGCCGAAGGCAGAATATAACTGGCCGGTATGGTGCTGGCTCCAACAAAAATATGGCCTGCAATGGTATCTTTTGCCAGTTCAATTTTTTGCCTGGCCTCATCCCTAAGTTTGAGCATATTCCTGGCGTACTCATAGATGGTTTGGCCTTCTTTTGTCAGCACTATTCCTTTGACGGACCTGTTTATCACCTTGGCATCGACGAAGATTTCAAGATTTTTTATATGCTTGCTGAGCGATGGCTGGCTGAGCATCATGCGGCTGGCTGCCCGGGAAAAGCTGCCTTCCTCGATCAGAAGCACCAGAGCTTCCAGTTGCTGGATGGTGATATGTCTGAATTGATCGATTCCCATGAGAGATCATGCTACCTGATACCTCTGATATAATCAATAATAATACATGGTGGTTATATTGATGGGGCCGGGCATTTCAGCTGTCGGAGTGGATGTCCACTGCTTTACGAACCCTTTTGGATCAGGCCTGGCAGGAGCATGGATTTTTATTTTACCTGCTTTGTTTCTTGTAATTGTATCACTTTTTTTGTTAGAAGATTGAGGTTCAAGAAAAAAGTACAATTAGGGGGTAAATACCAATGAAAAAAAGGATCATCGTTGTATTGGGATTGTTGCTTGGCATGTCAGTTATTTTGAGTTTTTCTGCATTTGCTGCAAAGGATGCCTGCTGGGAAGCCAAGAGTTCCTGGGACAGGGTTAAGGAAATCGGCGAACTCACTATCGGGATCGACGATGCATTCCCGCCCATGGAATTCCGCGATGAAAAGAACGAACTGGTTGGGTTCGATATTGATGCCTCCAGAGAACTCGGCAAAAGGCTCGGCATTAAGATCAAGCATATCCCCACGGCATGGGAAGGTGTGGTCATGGCCCTGAAAGTCGGCAAGTTTGATTGTATATGGTCGGGCATGTCAATAACACCGGAGAGAGAAAAAGAGATAGCCTTTTCCAATCCTTATATTATGGAAAAGCAGATCATGGTTATCAGTGGTAACAATGATACGATCAAGAGTGTAAATGACTTGAGCGAAAGCAATGTGATTGGAGTCCAGGCCGGATCAACCTCGGAAGAAGCTTTGAGCAAACTCAATAAAAACTTCAAGGAAGTCAAACGCTATAAGAACAACACATCCGCCTTTATGGATCTCAAGATTGGAAGAACCGATGGCGTAGCTGTGGATGAACTGGTTGGACGTTACTACCTTTCTCAGCGCCCCGGCGAGTATAAGGTTCTGCCGGAAGCACTGACCTCCGAGCCGATCGGAATCGGCTTCAGAAAGGATGACGAGGCGCTCAGATTAAAAATTCAGGAAACACTTAATGCGATGTTTGCCGACGGTACAATGCGCAAGATTTCCATCAAATGGTTTGGCGACGACATTACTGAATGGAAGTAAAATCACACGTCAGCGTGCGTTGTTGCACGCTGACACTTTTCTTGCTGCTGCTGGTATGTAACGGGATTAATGCCCAGCAGACAGATCCATATGAAACCCTGGCTCAGGCAACCCGCTATCTTCAGGAAGGTGATCTTGATGCGGCCCTTGAGTTATTTCAAAAAGTACCTGCTCCCGGTGAAAATGAAGAGGGCGGGGTCTTCGTCAGGTCTCGCATGGAAGCCGCCAAAATATATTTCAGCTACCAGGATTTCAACAACTCGTCCCGGATGTGTAACGAGATCCTGGCTGTTTTGCCGGAAAATCTTGAAGCAAAGAACATGCTCGCCCATATTGATACCTCCCTGACGCCCAAGTGGTTGCGCTATCTCAAGGACATGAAGAAATATATGCCGATCCTGCTCAAGGCATCCACCATGACCCTGTTATTGGTCATTATCACCATGTTGGCATCTCCTGTAATCGGACTGTTTATTGCACTTGCCAGGATCAGCCGTAGCCGGTCATTATCATCCATTTGCTGGTTTTATATCTGGATATTCAGAGGCACACCGCTTCTGCTGCAACTTTTTTTCATATATTATGGATTGCCCCAACTGGGTCTGACCCTGAACCCGTTTAGCGCGGCCATTCTCGGACTTGTACTGAATTATTCGGCCTACCTGGCCGAGATCATCCGCGGTGGAATCGAAAGTATCGATACCGGGCAGATGGAAGCTGCCAAGGCAATCGGCATGACCTACTGGCAGGCTATGCGCAGAGTGATTGTTCCGCAGACCTACAA
>JAFGIF010000198.1 GCA_016929755.1 Deltaproteobacteria bacterium
AATTTCCTGCTGCTTGATAATCTTGACCAGGGCAATCTCCAACGTGTCCATATTGAACGGCTTTTCAATGAAATCACAGGCTCCGTATTTCATGGCCTCTACCGCACCGGATATACTGCCGAAAGCAGTCACCATGACCACGTAGGTGGAAGGATATTTATTGTAAATCTCCTTCAGCAGACTCAACCCATCCATTCTGGGCATGCGCATATCGGTAATCACAATATCAAAATGAGTGGACTCGAGCTTTTCCAGTGCCAGCAGACCGTCGCCGGCTGTATCGATAATAAATTCCGGATGAGACTGATCCAATGCTTCTTTGATTTGCTCAACAAAAACATCCTCATCATCAACAAGTAATACCCTTTTCCTATCCTGCATGCTCATTCCCCCATAGATTACACTTCATCAAAACGCTGTTTTTCCATTTACTTGTCTGTCCCGGATAAGGGCAAAATCAATATAAACTCGGACCCCTTGCCTGCTTCGCTTATCACTTCGACTTCACCCTTGTGGACATCTATCACCTTCTGCACAAGCGCAAGGCCCAGGCCTGTCCCCTTGGCCTTGCTGGTAAAGAACGGCTGGAATACTTTTCCCAGATCTTCGCCTGCTATTCCTTCCCCGGTATCCTTGATCCGGATCTTGACCGCATCCGATACAAATGGCATGTTTTTCCCCCTGAATGTATAATCACGGACATATGCGGTGGTGACCAGCAATGTACCGCCTTTTGGCATTGCATCGATTGCATTGTCTATGATGTCCTCAAGAGCCTGCCTGAGTTGAATCCCATCCGCGACAATCCTGTCGGCCTTCGTATCGTAAATAGTCTGGGTTTTGATATTTCCGGCTAGAAAATGCTCTTCAAAATTAAATATCAATCCGTCAATAATGTTGCTGAGACTGTACTCCTTGAGATTGACCTTTCCGGAACGGCTCCAATCCAGAATCTGGGTAACAAAATGTTCAAGGTTGTCCATGCCGTTGGCAACCCCATCGAGGATCTTTTTCTGTCTTTTATTGAATTGAGCGGAACGCGACAGCAGTTCGATGCCGGTCTTAATCTTCTGCAAAGGATTTCTCACCTCATGCGCCACATGGGCTGACATTTCTCCCAGAACAACCATCTTTCTGGATTGATCAAGCTCGAGCTCCAGGCGTTTTCTTTCAGTGATATCCATAATGGAAAGAATGCATTCGTCGGTTTCCGGAATAAGGCCGATTGTTATATATGCATCCTTGATATTGCCGTATTTATCAACAGAGCGAAATTCGTATTCCCAGGGAACATTTATGGCTCCCGACCGCCTGGCACGCTGGTAGTTTACCATGCGCTCGACATCTTCTTCGTGCACAATATCAATCCAGCGCATCTTGCCGAGCATCTCATCTTTGGTATAACCGGAAAACCGCTCCATCTGATTGTTTATCAGATTAATGATGTAATCGGGCCCGAATATCATCATGGCCGTGCCGGTTCGTTCGACAGATGTCCGGTACCTGGCCTCGCTTTCGCGTAAGGCCATCTCGGCCAGTTTGCGCTCGGTAATATCACGGAATATATTCTGGGTAGCCACCCGGCCTTCATACTCGATCACCGCCGGTGTAATCTCAAAATCCTTGGATACACCTTTTTTATCGACAAAGGTAATCTCATAGTGATTGGGGACCTTTTCTCCACGAATGCGGCGATCGTAGCGGTCTTCGATTACATGTGCGAGACCCGGCTTAACTATATCTCTAAGCCCCATGCCGGCCAATTCTTTCCTGGTATACCCCAGCAGTTCACTGAATTTCGGATTGGTATACTTGAAGAGGTGATCCTGGTAGACAAAGATACCGTCATTGGCCTTTTCCACCAGCATGCGGTATTTCTGCTCTGACTCTTTGAGTTTTCCCTGTACCACCCGAATAGGACGCAGGTCGCGGAAAACGTTTATGGTCGCAACAGGATTGTCTCCCTGATACACTAATGAGGCTGAAAGCGATATAGGAACCAATTCACCTTCTCTGGTGTAGAGAGTCGTTTCTTCGCCGACTATTCTGGCTGGGGATTCAGCCTTTCCCTGATTAAGTAGCGAGTAAATCCTTTCCTGTTCTCCCTGACCCATGAATTCCTGAATCGAAATAGAGTGGTGCATGAGTTCTTCTGCCTTGTATCCCGTGATACTCTGTGCTGCTTGATTGAAGATCAGTACCATGCCATGGATATCGGTAGCCACAATTGCATCGCTCGAGCTTTCAATCAGACTGGTTAAAAACTGATTGGTTGATTCAAGACCATCCTGACTACGGATCCTGCTGGTGATATCCCTGGCTATATTCAACGTGGCCCTGGTTTCGTTGATAGTGATGAAGGAAGGATTAAGCGAGAGAATTCGCTCTTGGCCATCAGCTGTAAGCACCACCACTTCGAAACGGCCTGGAAGAGCTTCTTCCCCGCGGGAATTTTCATAGCGCTGTTCCACAAGCCTTGCCATATCTGATCGAACTATATCCTTAAGACCCATGGTTTCCAGTGCGTCGGCAGAGTAACCTGCAATTCTTTCAAATGCCGGATTGACATAGAAAAATGTATGATCCTGATAAATAAAGATGCCATCCCGGGCTTTCTCCACCATTGCCTGGAAAATGGCCTTGGTCAATCTCTTTGCTTTTTTGCGTGTGCTTTGTACAGAAGACATTTTCCTAACCTCAATTTAATATAAAGTATAGCATACATCTATGACATCAACAAAAAGGATCTATTAGTTAAAACTTAAAAAGAATTTTCGTGCCCATAATGAGTAATTTTCAGCAGGAGGCAAAGATAAATATTGCAGAAATAACAGGGGCAAAGATCTTAAGCCTTGTATTTCCCGAAATCCTCCGGATCCATATCTTCCAGGATTTCTTTCAGTTTTTCCATATCTTGCTCAAACCCGAAAATAATCTTTTTCTTTTTTTCAGTATCGGTTGTGGCCTGGGTTGCGTCCTTTAGAACATGAGCAGCCACAAATATATTCGCCTGGGTGCGCAAGGCAATGGCTATGGCATCAGAAGGCCTGGCGTCGATTTTGACTGTTTGGCCATTGTAGCGAACGCTAATCACGGCATAGAAAACATTGTCCTTGATATCAACCACTTCGATTTTCACAACCTCCGCTTCGATTTTATCGAGGATATTTTTCAAAAGGTCATGGGTCATGGGTCGTGAATATGAAATTCCTTCGATAGCCGCTGCAATAGAGCTGGCCTCCATTATTCCAATCCAGATCGGCAGAACAAGTTTTCCCTCAAGATCTCGAAGAATTACGATGGGTGCATTATTGCTCGGATCAAGGGCGATGCCGGCCACCTTCATCTCCACAAAGGTCTTCATGTATCCTCCTTGTTCCACCTTAAAGTCATGAAATGCAATAGTCAACAGTAAATCAAGGTAAGTTTCTATAAGAATTTTTAACCCGGAAGGATTAGTCTCAAATAAAGTCGAACCTTTTCCATGAAGCTGTCAATTCGCAAATCAGTGAAGATCGCTGCTGGATTTTAAGTATTTATTGGACTTAAGAAATTCGATCAGATCCTGCATCTGATAGTACACTCGGTCAAACTTCATTCCTGATTGTTTGAACCAGTGCTGCACCTTAAGTACAAGTGGTGGAGTGATTCCAACTTCCTCCAGCTGATCAAGGTTATCTATGATCTCCGGCAGCCTGATATCAACGACCTTTTTTGCTCGTGATATTCCGATGACCCTGTCGATAATGGTCATAAAATCTTCAAGATTGTGGGTAACCAGAATTACCGTGGTATCATTGAGCAAAGATATCATACTAACCACCTCGGCTCTTCCCAAGGCATCCATCCCGGCAGTCGGCTCATCCAGCATGAGTACTTCGGGACGGGTCATCAACGAAGAAGCCAGGGCGAGACGCCGCTTCTCACCGGAACTGAGCTGGAAGGGAGAAACCTGACGCAGCACATCGATATTCATCCCAAAGGGTCCCACAACTGCACGTGCACGCTCAAAGAGTTCTGACTCATCAGGCTCCATGAAATTTCGAAAAGCAAAGGCAAGTTCATCGTAGGCGGTTTCCTGGAAAAACTGTTGCTCGGGAAACTGAAACAGCACCCCGATACGTCTGCGGATAGATGGCAGATCCCTGGTCTTGGCCAGCTTTTTGATACTTTTACCGTCAATAAACACATCTCCCTGAGTAGGCAGGATAAGACCGTCGAGCAACTGGATAAGTGTGGTCTTTCCGGAGCCTGCAGGTCCAACAATCGCGATCTTCTCACCCTGGGCAATCGTAAAATCAATGTCCTTCAGGGCCCATTCGTCGCCGGGGATATCGTATTTGAAACTAACCTTATCACACTCAATTTTCATCGTGCCCTCAGCAAAATCCTTGCCTGCTCATACTCATACGTGTTGAGACATTTCTCTGCCTCGACAAACCCTTTGCGGGCCATCATCACGCCATAGTCCATATCACCAAGCCCGGCAGAATCATGCGCATCCGGTGTAATGGCGATAACCCCACCCGCAGCAAGATAATCCGGAATCAATCGCCAATCGAGGTCAAGCCGTTGCGGGTTCGCATTGAGTTCGATGATCACCGAATTATCGAGTGCCGCCTCTATCACGCAAGGCATATCGACCTCATACGGTTTGCGAGCAAGCAATAACCTGCCGGTTGGATGGCCAAGAATGGACGTGTATGGGTTTTTGATGGCTTGAATAATTCTGTTAGTCATAGTGTCCCTGTCCATATCCATCTGGCTGTGAATGCTTGCGATGACAAAATCAAAGGCCTGCAGTACTTCCGGCGGATAATCTAGGGAGCCGTCAGGCAGGATATCAGACTCGATACCTTTCAGGACTTTAATCCCCGCCAGAGTGGCGTTCAACTCATCGATCTCTTCAAGCTGCCTTTTCAGCTCCTCAATATCCATACCCCCGGCATAATAGGCACTGTGGCTGTGATCGGAAATCCCTATCCAGCTATACCCGCGATCCCTGGCTGCAAGCACCATCTCTCGCAAGCCCATCCTGCCGTCACTGTAGCCGGTATGGACATGCAGAGTTCCTTTCAGGTCATTGTGATCCAACAGGCGCGTCACGTTTTTTGGGTTGGCCCATACAAGCTCTTTATCACCCCATTCTCGCAGTTCAGCAGGGATATAACCGAGTTCCACAAGAGAATATATATCCGCTTCATTGTGAATTGCCAAGAGTTTGCCTTTCTGAACAACGGCATGCTGATCAATCTCAATGCCCTTTTCTCGAGCCAGCCTCTTGATCCCGGCAACGTGTTGCTCATTACCAGTAGTCAGGAAAAGCCTGAGGGCATAGTCCGCTTGAGAAACAAGGGATATCCGTATCTCAGGAGCATCCAAGGGGGATAGAGAGAAGGCCTTTCCGTTATCCATACTGCGCAATTCATCACCCAAAACTCTACGAATTATATCAGCCGTATTGCCGCTTGCAACAACGAGGAATTCGATACGATCAATAATCTCTCTGGTCCTGCGCATCTGTCCGGTAAGATCGACTCGCAGTCCATGCATTTTCAGATCGGAAAGAATTTTCATGGTAAAGTTTAAACTCCGGTCAAGCAAATATTTGCCCCGGTAATTTACAATCAAACCGATATCTTCCCGGATCTTCTGCGCTGTTTTTCCCGAAAAACCGCTGATCTTCAAGATAGTTCCATTATTGCAGGCATCCAGTAAATCTTCGAGGGTTGCTATGCCCATTTTTTGGTACAGGGTTCTGATTTTCTTCATGCCCAGACCCGGAACCTTGAGCAGTTCATCAAGCCCCCGGGGCAATTGTGCAATAATATTTTCCAGTTCTGACATATCTTCCTCTAAGATCCAGTCTCTGAGCAGAGTTGCGATGCCCTTGCCAACACCTCCGATTTCAGGCAG
>JAFGIF010000199.1 GCA_016929755.1 Deltaproteobacteria bacterium
AAAAATGTGAGCACACTGATTATCCTTGCGATCATGATAACGAGAAGACATACACACAGCAGCATGCCAATGGACCTGATACGCCTGACCTGATTATCTTCAAGCTGGTTTTCATCAGGAATTTGTTTTTGTTTTAAGAGACCGATGGCAATATTTGAGTTTGTTGCTACCGGCAGCCAGTAGCTGACAATCACCATAGCGCAGATAATAATGAAGAAATCCTGCCATATATAGTGGCCGAGAAAATATTCCCACCAGATGGGCAGGGCCATGGAGAACGTTGCACCCAGCCAGATCCATTTGCCGAATTTCAGGAAAACTTGGTTATTCATTACCTGATTAATTTGTGTTGAACGCAATGCGGTATCGTCCTGACAGGACATACCCACTCTGTTCGTTGGGGTGTTTATGAAGAGGTACGAAATCGCCCTGTTTGTACAACATTTTTGTGATCATGGTTTTTGGCCCATACGACAATACAACAAAATCAACGCTGTGAAAATTTCTGGCAATGCCCTGCGATGCTTTTAAGATCATAGTAATCCCCTTTTCCTCTAGGTCAAGAAATATTGTCCTGAAATTCTCACAATGGCGCTGCCGCCGAACATTAGGCGGGGTTTGTTTTTTTCATCATGTTTCGCTTTGAGTTTTATTATATACGGCCAGTCATGATCTGCATTCTGCTCCAGAGAAATGAATTCGCCGTCCCACAGGTTGTGTTGCAGGATGTAATAGCCGAATGCGGCATTTCCCGAGCCGGTTGCGGGATCTTCCAGGTACCCGAATGTCGGGGCAAAAACCCTGGTGCGATACCTGTTGGTTGTATCCGCAACTTGATCGGAAAACACGGTAATGATGTCAATGGAATTTCTCATGCAGAATTGTTTTAACTCTTCGAGATCCGGAGAAATGGACAGGATGGCCTGAAGACTGTGTATGGGTACCAGCAATGTCTCCAACCCGGCATTTACTATTGCGAGGGGGTAGTCAGCACAGATTTGAGCCGGAGCGATTTTCAAGGCTTCTGCAATCTGTTTTTCGGTGACAAACACAGAAGAAAACTTCGGTTGTGGCGCTGAAATAAACACCGCATTTTCCTGCTGAATTCTGTTTTCTACCAGCAGGGTCCCCTTACTGGTGGAAATGTTAATTGTCGGTTTTTCTATAAGCTTTTGGCTGCCGGCGATAAGGTCATACATGATGGCTATGGTTGCATGGCCGCAAAAGTCCACCTCCCTCTCCGACGAGTAATATTTCAAGTCAAAGCTTTTTTCATCCACCGGCCTGACATATCCGACTTCGCTTACAAATCCTTTAAGTTCTCTTGCAATTCTTTGCATCTCTTGTGCGGATATGCGCTCATCCGGGCTCAGGTAGATTGCACCGGCCTGATTCCCATCAGATTCTTGAGAGGCGAATGCATCGATTTTTTTAAAAGAGAATTTTCTCATCAGTTACTCTTAAAAATGTTTTTCTTTCGACATGTTTGCCGATCTAATAACATATCCTTACTTCGTATGCTTGATGTAAAGAATATTGAAGGGTGTTCTTTCTTTATCTAAAGACATAACCCCCCCCCGGATAATTTTGTAATGCTCCGGTTATCCGCATTGAGGTTGAGTGTTTCTCCAGGACCTGACTCTGAATGTTACTGTATTAGCTGTATTCCTATTTTCAGTCAACCAGCATGAGACAGTATTCATTCTGGGTGTCGCTGTGGTTGCTTAGGGGCTGGATAAAGAACCCATTGTCACGGGCGCTCTGATACACATCCATCCCGCAGCTCTCCATGCATGGACGGGCACGATAGAGGTTGTTGCACGGTTTATCTTCGATCTTGGCGCACTTTTTACAGAGGCGGCAGGGGCCGGCCAGAAACACGAAGGCCTTGTAGTATCCATCCTTGAACATTTCGCCTTCAAGGTCTACCAGGGTGTCGAAGAATTCGCGGTAGCGTTTTTCGCGTTCATCGATATGCGGCATCTCGATATGGAAGAGGATGGCCCGGTTGTAGCAATCCAGGACGGCCCTTGTTTGCTCCGGGGTCGGGGTGTCCGGAGGGCAACAGTAGCCCTTGCCGTACAAAGGGCAGCCGAACTGGCATTTCAATCGCACCCACGGTGCCGTGACAACGCTGCCCGGATGTATGACCTTTGCCTCGCTGGCCCCGCCTGCGAGTGCTGTAGCACAGTATTTCTCCAGATCCGTATGTTGCATTAATTCACCCCCGAGCCATTTGATAGTATAAGAATATTCACCGGTTTTGTACCGGAATATATAAGATGTTCAGAAATTGTCAGTTCCAATTTATACGGCAAAGAAACCACCATTACCAAAGTTTACAGAACTAACCATTAATAACAATGTTATCTATAAATGTCAAACGTTTGTCTGCCACAGTTAAACGGGGTTGCTAATTGATGAATCTGTAATGCAACGCAAATCCTGCTTCAAAAAAGCCCACCGCATTTTTTTTATCAGGTCGCGATGCTGCATTTCTGCCTTCCAGGCATAAGTAATATCCGCTATAGCGGCCTCGTGCCCTTCTGGTCTCACCCGCTCAAGAAGAGCAGGGTATCTGGTATCAATTTCGTTGAGTTCTACATCAAGCAGGTATTTCAGATTTCCCTTGGTTGTGTTAAAGCCCACAGCAGGAGAGATTGGAATATCGTCAACCATCACCCCAAAATCCGATAGAAGAACTCTGAAGTTATGTGCATGGACAGATTCTGATGCTTTCAATGCAATAAAAAGTTTCTCTATGCTATAAAAACCCTCCGAATGGGCGCTTTGAGCGCAAGCTGACATGCTGCGCGATGCTGTGACTTCGGCGCTGTAATGGTTCTTCAGTGCGGCAATTGTGGCGGGATATTCACTCTGATCGTCTGCAAAGGCCATTGGTGAAATGATTAATACAAAAGCAAAACCAGCCAGCAAGCCGATACTTGAAACTGCATTCATATGTTTAATCATCTTCATGACCTTCTGACATATAATGCTTTAATTTATTTATCACAATTTGCAATCCCAACACCTTACATAAAAAAGCTGCAACCCTTTTATGCTTAAGCGGGCCTTACTTTTTGATTCGTATTTTTTTGTTACCCAAGTTTATTTCTTATGACTAGTAAATACGGAATCCGGTTTTTTCCAGCAGGATAATCATCACATAATAACACAGTGCCGTGATCATCAGGGCTATGCACATGCTCCAGTAGAATCCAAGGCCTTTTTTCAACAGAACCGGCAAGGCAACAAACAGGGCCAGTGATGGGATCACCAGCCAGAAAACACTCGTTGCCAGTGCGGAAACCTTTTCAATACTCTTCGTGTCCATATACAGCCACACTATTGCAAGCATGGAAATGAGTGGTACGGTAGCAAAAATTCCGCCGAGCAGGGCGCTTTTTTTAGCCACTTCGGAAATCACCACGATTAAGACAAGGGTAATCACAATTTTTATCAGATAGTAGGTCATTTGCCTTGCTCGCATTCGCCGGTTGTCCGATAGCTGGCCATTAAGCCTCTCAACAAAAAAAGTGGTCAGATTGAGAGATCCTTTTCTTTGTGCTCTCTCGGATTTATCCAGGAGGTAATGAGTTTTGCGACATTATCCATTGCAATTTCCAGATTTGTTTCAAAATCTTCAAGGGTATACTGATCAGCGTTGTCCGTAGCTCCACGGATCTCGACAAAGGGGACATCGCTGAATCTGCATGCCCTTGCGCCTCCAGCACCTTCCAGATCCACAACCAGAGCCCCTGTTAATTTGTGCAGTGAACTTCGCCTGCGTTTTTCCAGCACAACTTCGTCTCCGCTGGCTATTATGCCGAAGTGGAGTTTGAATGCTGTGCCGGCCGGTAATGATACATGCCTGAGGCTTGATATCACGGTATCTTTCCCCTCGAATTTCGGCAGGCTGGCTTTGCCGGATGTGTTGCAAAAATCGTGTTCAACGGTTGCGGTTGCCACCACTACATCTCCGGCAGACACGTCATCGATCAGTGCCCCGGCCGTACCAGCGCAAATGACCAGGTCCCACCTGGTATACGCATCCAGCAGGTGTTGTGTTTTCACGGCAAATTTTACTTTGCCGAAACCGCCCCGCGCCAGGGTAACATTGAGTTCAGGGATCACCTTTGCTGAAAGTTTGCCAACCGTACAATCTTCGGTTTTATATCCAAGAGAGTTGCAACTTTTTAAAAAATATTCAAATTCTTCCTTCATGGGGATGACGATAAGTATCTTCATGTTCGTTTACGCTCCATCATTTGTTGAAATCATGTAAAAAAAGAGAAATGGTATTGCTGTTTTTACTGTACCGCATTTTTTAAGACACCATTCCCGTCCATTCCGGGCCTTGTAAATTCGATTGTAAGACTTACTTATTAATACAAACACAATGGGAGGTTTGCAATGGCTCAAAAACGCAAAGACACAAAAAAGAAAAACGTGATCGATGTTCTCAATAAAGCTCGCTCCATGGAACTGCATGCAATTTATCAATACATGAACCAGCACTATAACCTGGACGATATGGATTATGGAGACCTGGCTCTGAAGGTGAAGCTCATTGCCATCGATGAGATGCGACACGCCGAGATGTTTGCCGAGAGGATCAAGGAGCTTGACGGCGAGCCGAGTACTGAGCCTGCTGCAAAGGTTGTAAAGGGACAGACGGTCGAGGCAATCTTTCCATTCGATGCCGTGCTCGAGGACGATACCGTCGATGCCTACAATGGGTTTTTGCTGGTATGCCGTGACAACGGCGACAGCATCAGCATGAAACTTTTCGAGACAATCATCGATGAAGAACAGGCCCATTTCAATTACTTCGATAATGTAGGTGAGCACATAGCAAAGCTTGGCTCGGCTTACCTTTCACAGATTGCAGGAACCCCGGCCGATACCGCTGCACCGGCCCAGGGCTTTATCGCAAACAAGGGTGGCGCTTAGTAATACAGGGGGTGTCTTTGCAATTGACATGTTTTGTTGATTGTTTGGGCCCGGCCATCTGTTTTCTTTTTGATTTGTCGATTCAGCCTATGGTTTCTACAAAGTAGGCTTTGTCCCACAGCTCATTTTCTGCATGCGGGCTTACTTTCAGGTCGGTGAATTCTGCAAGAATAGAAGCAGCCGTTGATCGTTTCATTTTCTGGGCTATTGATTCCACCGGAAACTCCCCGTCTGATTCTACATATACGTGTACATGATCCGGGGCCAACCACAGCAGGCTGACAAAACCACCGACCATCTCCCCGCAATTCGAAAATGCTTCACAAATGAAATCAATCTTATTGAATGAATTCTTAAACATTGGTTTTCTGCCGATTACATTCCAGGCAAAGTGAT
>JAFGIF010000200.1 GCA_016929755.1 Deltaproteobacteria bacterium
ACCGGATGTGTCGAGCCCACCATTTCCGGGAAGCATATGGGGCATACAAACTGCATGATGATGAACATGGTGGCGGCCCTTGAGATGGCCCTGAATAACGGGTATCACCCGCTTATGCGCTGGCATGTCGGACCCAGGACCGGCGATGTATCAAATGGTGATTTTAAAACCTTTGATGATTTCTTCGATGCCTTTAGGGCTCAGTACAGGTTTTTGATTGAACAGTCGATCGATTACAACAATATACTCGGCGAAGCTCACAGCGTTTTGCGGCCGACCCCGTTTATCTCGGCCTTGATTGACGGCTGTATCGAAAAAGGTGAGGATGTAACCAGGGGCGGTGCGCGCTATAATACATCAGGCTCAGCCTGCATCGGCCTTGCCGATGTGACAGATTCGCTCATGGCTGTCAAAAAGCTTGTATTTGATGAAGGCAAAGTGAGTCTTGCCGAAATCAAACAGGCAGTTAATACGAATTTTGCGTACAATCCCGCGCTGCATGCCATGGTAAAGAACAAGGTTCCTTTGTTCGGTTCAGACAGTGATGAGGCGGTTGAAATTGCAAATAGAATCGCCCGATTCACTCATGAATGTTATGGTGAACATCTAAATTTCAGAGGTGGAAAGTACACTGCCGGATTCTGGTCGATGTCGAATCATGTTGCATTCGGCACCTTGAGCGGGGCCCTGCCTTCGGGAAAATTGGCGGGTAAGGCCTTTACTCCGGGCCTCACACCCCAGGCCCATGCCTCCAATAATCTGCTCGACAATATACACGATGTCTCCAGACTTGATCCGGCATATATCAACAACAATATTGCCTTTAACGTAAAAGTGGTTCCGAGTGCCAAAGATTCTCATGCCAAAATAGTGGATACCATGTATTCTTATGTTAAGACCTACTGCGATCTGGGTGGGATGCAGCTGCAGTTTAATGTGGTTTCAACGGATACACTTAAGGATGCCATGGTCAATCCGGAGAACTATAAAAATCTTCTTGTCAGGATTTCGGGGTATAATGCCTACTTTGTGACCCTGAACCGGGATATGCAGCTGGAGCTCATAGAACGGGCCGAATACGGTCTGTAGCTGTGCTTTACCTGAGGTCTGTATTATAAGATCATTGTGATTCCCAATGTGCTTGTAGGCAGCTTGGCGATATATACGCTTTGAATTGTAAAAAGAGGATATGCTGGTGTGACATTGAGGCATTTTACATACCGCACATGAGGGGCGATATCTCCGGCGCTAAAAACGGTTTCAAATGTGGTAACCAAATGATTCAGACTGCAGGTTATGCCTTTTCCTGGTAATATCGGGCCATGAAGTATGCATCGCTGATATTGATGTTTGTTTTTCTTCTGGCAACGCAATCCTTCGGGATTGTCTACGTCGAACAAGGCGGTGTCTATCTGTATTACACTCCCGGCGAGGATGCGATTATTGCGCGGCTCAGCCAGGAACTGGGAGCGATGATTTCGTTTCTGGAAAACAAAGGACTTGCCGTAACGAAACCACTGCACATCATTGTTGATGACAAGTTGGATTCACCTCAGGTAGAGGTGCACATGATTCCCCACCGAGAGATCCGCATACCCCTGCGAGCCCCCGGTGTTCTTGAAGACGGCTATCTGGAAACAGATCCATGGAGCTATTTTATGTTTCAAGGCCTCTGCCGCCAGGGCATGTACGCCATGCGCTCCGGTATTCCAAAAGCAGGGCACAGGGTCTTTGGTGAAGTCATATCTCCCAATATAATAGTGCCTCCCTGGTTTGAAGACGGTATCTGTCATATGCTCTACAGACAATATCGCGCAGATGGTGTTCTCGATCCGTTTGAACAGGCACTCTTTCAAACTTCTGTCGCTCCTGATCTCGACAAGGTCAGTAATCATCCGGGAGTATGGCCCGGATATTATGCATATCGCATTTACGGCCGACCGTTTACAGCTTGGGTATACGAAACGTATGGATGGGAGCGCATATATGATTTTTTGTGGCTGCATGGAAGAGGCATTATACCGATTGAAATAGATCTCAAAGCACACAAGGCCTTCGGGACTTACTGGACAGGGATGTGGGAAGATTTTCGGCGCGAAATGCTGCCTGGCAATAACGTTGAAAACTCCCTGGTCATCAGCGGATACTGGAGCAACCCTTTTATCTATTGGAATTCAGACGGGATTTATCCCGGGATCGAAAAGACGCGTATCCGGGGCCGTTACGGATATGTAGATGAAAATGAGATTTTGTGGATTTCCGAGTATGATGAGCGAGGTGAAACCATGGTCATTGGCTATGGCAAAGGGCTATCATACCCGTTTGAAATGAAACATGTCTGGGACCCCGGAATTGGAGGGGTGGCGATAACAAGGCAAGGACACACTCCTTATCTGCTTCTTGTTCCGGAGAAACGCGCCTCTTTGTTCGGCACTGCCCGGAAAACCGATGAAGGCACATTGGTGCGCATTCCGGCTCCTGAGGGTGTGCTGCAGCTTTCCGGCCCGGTCAGAAACAGCCGGGGAGAAGTTGCTGTGGCAGCCAATATGAGCGGCAATTGGGATATATGGATCTATGATGGATCGTGGCGCAGGCTAACAAGATCTCCATCGGTTGAGATGGATCCCTGGTGGCTTGGAGACAATCTGGTTTTCTCGTCAAACATTTCCGGAATATTTCAGATTTGCGATAGCCATATGACCCCGCTTACCGACTGCAAAGATACTGCGGTACTACCCCGCCAGGACAGGTTTCTATGCCTGAGAAGAGATGGATGGCACATAGAACCTCTTATACTTGATTCTTCAGTGGAAGAAATTGTCGAGACAGAAATTCAAGTGGATTCCGAGCCGGAAGACATAGATATCGGAGCACAAAACTATTCACCGCTCAAGAGCATTATGCCCAACTATCTGGTTCCGGATATATTCATCGGAACAACTGATGTTCAACTGGGGGTGTCAACCAGGAGCAGGGATGTCACAGGTGATTTTACCACCAATGCCGGGGCGCGCTATTCGATTGACCTTGACTACCTTTCCGCAAGAGCAGGCGTAAAGCTGAAGGATGTCGGGGCACAGATATCCCGCTATCCCGTATCATACGATCCCCTCTGGGCTCCTGCGACAGAGGAATCAAGGCATGAATGTAAAGTTTTCTGGCTGCCGTTTTCATTGTCATGGATGGAGCTTTCCCTGAACAGGCTCGGCTATGAACCTCTTGAAGAGCATGGCGATCATGAGTGCGAGCTGTGGGGGGCTGTGCAACTGCAAAAACGCATCGAACACCTGAATTTCTGGGGAATTTTTGAGTCATATTCAGGCGGCCGAAAATCAGCCTACGGTGGCTTCAGCCTGCTGTTCGGCAAAGAAATATACAGCACATTTCATGTCCAGGCCGGCAAAACCTGGAACGAATACGAATTCGGTCACGGCTCATACCGCATAGGAGGAGATATCGGCGAAGGGTATTTTACCCGCAGACCTTCCAGGTTATTCCCCTTGCGTGGGTTCGATTCAAATCTTCTCGAGGCGGGTCAGTCCGTAACTTCCGGCTTTCAAGTATACTGGCCGCTTGCGAATATTCAAAAAGGGTACAAGACTCTGCCGCTTTTCTTTCACCG
>JAFGIF010000201.1 GCA_016929755.1 Deltaproteobacteria bacterium
CCCACAGCCATTACAATGTATGCTGCGATTACGAGGAGCTGGAAGAAACTGTTCCCCCAAAATCCCATCAGAAAGACAGGTTCTTGCCCGTCGTAATCTTTTCTGCTGATCCTCAGGGCAGGGATGATTAAGAGGGCAACCAGGACTGCCATGGCACCTCCTGCCAGCCTCATAAACCCCAGGAACCCACTCAGGCCGCTCAAGGCAAGCAGCAGGGCGGGAAATGTGGAAACGAGCCAGGCCTTTCGATCCCCCCAGTTAAGCCTCTCTTTCAATACAACTGCCAGGGCGTAGGAGACTGTCCAGAAGCTGGTGAGCATTGCCAGGAGGATGAAAAGGGAGCCGATGATAGATGCCCATGGGCCTATTGCCTTGCCCCAGCCTATGATTGCAACCTTTGTGACCTCTTTTGATACAAATAACGTGAGGAGGGTTGCGATAAGCACGAAACAGAAATTTATCCCTATTCCCAATACCACAGCCCGTGGCACCATCTTTCTGTTCCAGGAAAGACCTTCGGCCGCCTGGGGTATGGAAAAAAAGCACGAAAAACTGAACATGACCATTCCATACAGGGCCAGTGGTTTGTCTATCCCGGCGCTAAAAAGAGGGATCGAATTGTACACAAGGCCGAGCGATCCAAAGAAAAGGACAATCAGCAGCAGCCCCATCCCGGTTATGGCGTATTTCTCGCTTATGCCTATAGCCTTGAGACCGAAAAAGACCACGCCCGCTGCGAGTGCGTATATGATAAACACCCCCGCCGTCATCGGTATTCCGACAAGACTCCCCAAGATTTCAGCACAGCCGATTATATAGGCTGCCAGCAGAGAGAAAAACGTAACCACAATAAGAATAAAAAAGGTCCACATTAATGCAGTGCCCCACCATGTACTAATGAAGAGGTATTTCCCGAATATTTCCACGATCTGGTGTGTTTCCTCATCCCGGAGCACCACCTCGGCGATCATCAGGTGCAGCACAACGCTAAGCCCGTAGGCCGCAAGAGTGATGGAAATGACGGAGATAATGCCGTTTAAAGAGGCAAGGTAGGGGACCGCCATAATCCCCCCTCCGATGCCTAGCCCGGCAATTATCGAAGACGCCTCGAACAGGGTAAGCTTCTTTTCAGGCTGTAGCATTTTTCTCCTATTCACCCTCAGGAATCAATAACTACGCTAGGGCCGGTTGCGTATTTCTTCAGGGCCTCTTCATCCAGTTCCACTCCAAAGCCCGCACCTTTGGGCACACTCGCTCTCCCACCTGAGTAATCTATGGGGTCAATAATGAGATCATCTTCAAACATGATATGCCCGAAAAGCTCGATGGCATGTCCGAGGGAGTGATGCCTGGCCGCAGCCATATGTATCTGCATGGCCGACGCGATACCCAGGGTTTGGTTATGGATAACAACCCCCATCCCCCGCTGCTCAGCGTAAGAGATTGCCCGCAGGGCGTTCGTGACTCCGCCGGGTCTTTCAGAATTAAGGCCCACAATCCCAATGGCGCCCAGTTCGGTCAGGGTGATGATGTCCTTAAGGCTGAAACATCCCTCGTGGGCCATTAGCGGGGTATCCACATGTTTCTGCACGAAAGCCATACCAAGATAATCCGTGGCGCGAACCGGTTGTTCAACAACGTCAATCCCATAGGGTTCAATCGCCTTGATTGCCCTAAGCGCTTCAGCGGGCATATAGGCCTGATTATAATCGACACGTATGCGGATCTCATCGCCGAAAGCCTCACGCATGCGCTGTATAATACGTACATCATTCTGGATGCTGCCCCCGAGCTTAAAACGGAATGTACGGATATCGTCATTGTAAAACCCTTGCGTGAGTTCGACCATGGTATCGATGTCCATCAGGGGGATCAGGGCTGCGAGAGGAATCTTGTCTGCGGCCGTTCCCCCCATGAATTCGTATGCAGGGCGGTTGCAGATCCGCCCCATAAGATCGTAGCATGCCATGTCCAGGAGGCCTTTTGCCACTTCGCTGCGCGATACATTGATCTCCATGCGGTGACGGATACGCTCGACATTAAACGGAGACTCTCCGAGCACATAGTTTGCCAGCGCGTTTTGGATGATATCGATGAGCTGGTTAGGTGATACGCCGGTCTCAGGAAGCCAGACAAAGGCTTCGCCCAGTCCGAAGCAGCCGTTATCGGCCACGAGCCTGCAAATGACGAAATCACCCCCGAGCCAGGGCTCTTCAGCCGGGATCGACATTCCGAGGCCTCCCTCGCTGGATTCCATGGCCTTGCGCGTGATTTCCCAGAAAGGGACGAATAACGGTGTCAGTTCAATGCGTATTATGCGTGTGTCCCCTGCCTGATCATTGCCCATAATTCTAACCTCCCCAAGCGATTTTGCGGGGTGAAACAGATGGCATCATTCAATATTTTTGATATCAGATCAAACATACCTGTGCCTGAGTGCGAAGATGATATTATTATGAAACACCTCCGCATATAATGCTATGCGGATCTCTTGTTCCATACCACTCCTTGCCGATTACAAATAACATCTTGCTCAATAAAAAAGTTGGTCCAGTATAGCACAGGCGCAGTGCTTTCTATAGCAGATTATTGGGGTTGCCGGGAGGCAGCAATTCAGAAGGAAGAAAGAGAAAGAAGGGAAGGGCTTTCAATCCGGGCTTTTACTTTCGGTTTGCTGATACCGGCTGCTTTGTTCATGATACTGTTCCTGTTTTTATTAATTAAAATAATACTTCCAAACATTATTTAAAATATGAGGTTCGGCTGATAGTGGGAAGATGTCCGGCTGCAACAAGCAGCATTTTGAGTTAAACTAAAAAAAGTGAAATGTTTAGATACAACCCATAGATGCGTATTTTCTTGTTGGCAGGGCTTTTAACTGAACGACCTCTGCCAGGCTCTCACAGCAAGGGCTTTCCAGCGATGGGTCGTGTGGCTCCGGTCACGGATAAATCCGGGGGCGATTCGGTAAGATCAAGACATGGATACCGGTCAACACGGTTATTGTGTGTCCAGTACCAGATGTACTCATCCCCACATATGCGCGATTTGATATAACCTGAAGCGACAAATCCCTGCATTGTCTTTGTGATAAGTTCACCGTCAACACCCGTCGCATCTTCGATCCTGCGGCAAAGTCCTTCCAGAATATTGTCCGATTTAATTGCAGGGTCCAGCGGGAATACCCCTAATTTTTCGATCAGTTCTTCCGAGAGCAGGCGATAGACCAGTTGCAGCCGGAAATGACTTTCCACCTGATGGTCGAACTCCGGGGGATTTGTTTTATCATAATACCCCTGAACCCTCTCCTCCCAGATGGTCTGGATTTTGGAATCAAAGGCATCCACAAACCGGGTGGTCTCCTCGGGCGAAAGTTTTGATGTTCTCACAATGGCGCTATTGGCGTCGTAGCGTGTCCAGTCGTCGGTCAGGATTTCGAGATCGTATTTTTCCACCTCTTCGCGGACAGTCGTGCCTGGAAATGGCGCCAGGAAATGATAACCGTACTTCGCGCCAAGGCTGGAGGCGAATTCATCTGTTTCCTGAAGGGTCTGTGGCGTTTCTCCCGGCAGGCCGACGATAAAGGTGTTGTAGGCGATAATCCCGGTTTCTCTACAGAGAGAACATGCCTCTCTCACCTGATCCAGGGTTATCCCCTTGCGGATCCGCTTGAGCATTTGTGGGTTGCCCGATTCCACGCCGAAGCTCACACTGTCGCAACCCGCCTCCCGCATGAGTGTCAGGGCTTCGCGGTCCACGGTATTGACCCTCGCAAAGGCGCTCCAGGTAAACTTGAGCCCTCTATTAAGAATCTCCTCGCAGACCTCCTTTACCTTGCCCTGGTTGGAGACAAACAGGTCGTCCGCTACGTTGATCCGGTTGATGCCATATGAGATGATCTGTTCGATTTCGTCCACGACAAGAGAGGCTTTGCGCTGGCGGACCTTACGGCCGACCATACGGCGTCCCAGGCAGAAGATACAGGAATGGGGGCAGCCGCGGCTGGTGATGATGCTGACCGGAAAACCGAGGGCCTGATAGCGTGACATGGGTAGAAGATGCCGTGCGGGAAGCGGCAGGGTATTGAGATCTTCAATGAAAGGCTGGGGTTCGGTGGCAATGATCTGCCCGTCACGGCGGAAGGTCAGCCCGCGGATATTTTCCCATGATCCCATCTCCATTCCCTGCTCCATGAGTGCCGCTATTGTTCGTTCCCCTTCCCCGTTTACAATGAGGTCGATCTCCGGATAGGTTTCAAGGGTCCGGGCGGCGTCAAAGGATACATGGGGCCCACCCATCACGGCTATTATTGAAGGGCGATGCCGTTTAGCCGTGCAAACAATGTCGGCGGCGCCGGGGAAATTCAGCGTCACGGACGTGGAGCCAACGACATGAGGCTGGAAATCGTCAAGTTGCGCCTTGAGTTTTTCCGGGGTGTAACGGCTCACGATATAGTCGAAGATACGGACTTCGGCTCCCGCAGACTCAAATGCGGCGGCGACATAGGTTATGCCAAGAGGTGGTGCGGGGGCTTCTTCCAGAGGATAGGGAGATGCAATGATGGCTACTTTCATAATTTTTTCTCCGGTCATTGTTGCGGACGTGCGTGATTCAATAGCGCGCTTCGCTGATGAAAATCGGGAGCAGCGGTGCAACGCTTAATATAATTTTTCCTCACCATAAAATGTGAGCTATTTCATAGCACTGTGATTTGTTCTTATCAAGCAAAATACAATAACAACAAGGATTATATCGCAACCATCTTCGGAGCGTTGAAACAGCTGGATTTGCTGATGGAAAAAATAAGAATCTAAGTATATACTGTATTGGTTTTTTTAAGTGATGTAATTGCAAGCCATGCATACACGGAAGGGGTTTTAGAATGTCTAAGCGTGTAAGTATTTCTATTGAAAACGGCATCGCCGATGTGCGGCTGAACCGCCCGGAGAAGATGAATGCCCTGGACATGGATATGTTTCTGGCCCTGGTAGAAGCCGGCAGGGAACTGGCTGCCAATCCGGAGGTCAGGGTGGTGGTCCTGTCCGGCGAGGGCCGTGCTTTCTGTGCCGGGCTGGATTTTCAGAGCTTTATGGGTATGTCCGGAGCGGGAGAGGCATTTCCCATAGATGATTTGATGAAACGCGAAGTAGTCAATCCTGCCAACTTTGCCCAGCTTTCTGCCTATATATGGAACATGCTTCCAGTGCCTGTTATTGCCGCGATTCATGGAGTGGCCTTTGGCGGGGGCCTGCAGATCGCCATGGGTGCCGACATTCGCTTTATCGCGCCCGATGCGCGTATGTCGATTATGGAAATTAAATGGGGCCTTGTCCCGGACATGAGCGGAACCCAGACCCTCAGACATGTGCTTCCGCTGGACGTGCTGAAAGAACTGACATATACCGGGCGGATCGTTTCGGGCACCCAGGCCAAAGAACTCGGGCTGGCGACACATGTCAGTGAAACACCCTGGGAATCGGCCATGGAGCTGGCCCGGGAAATCGCATCGAAATCACCGGATGCTATCCGGGCCAATAAGAAACTCCTCAACCGGGCAGTGCTTGCCAGCCTGGAAGATGGGCTGAAGCTGGAAGAAGAGCTGCAGTTGAGCCTGATCGGAAAGCCGAATCAGATTGAAGCCGTGATGGCCGGCATGCAAAAACGCAATCCAAGCTTCAAGGATTCGGGATCATAGATTTGCTTTGTTTATGAAGTATAAAAATTATATTATTCTCTTCAGGAGAATTTATAAAAAATGCCTGAATATACAGTGAAACAGGGAGATTGTATCTCCAGCATTGCCTATCGGTACGGGTTTTTCCCGGACACCATCTGGAATGATCCGAAAAACAGCGAACTGAAACGGAAGCGCAAGGATCCGAATGTTCTGGCTCCCGGCGATTTGGTGTACATACCGGACAAAAGGATTAAGGAAGTATCCGGCGCTACGGAGCAGCGTCACCGTTTCAGGAAAAAGGGTGTTCCGGAAAAGCTCGTTATTCAATTTAAGAACAACGACGAAGCAAGGGCAAACGAGGCATATGTTCTGGATATCGATGGGGAACTGACAGAAGGAACAACTGATGGAGATGGCAAGGTCGAGATTCCCATTGTGCCAAACGCAAAAAAGGCTACGATTATGTTTCCTGAATCAGGAGATGATTACGAGCTCGATCTGGGTGACCTGGATCCGATCACGGATGTCTCCGGAGTGCAGGCACGTCTACAGAACCTGGGGTTTTTCAAAGGTGAGGTTGACGGAAAATCGAGCAATGAATTCGAACAGGGGATTCGGGCATTCCAGGAACGGCACAAGCTGGAAGCGACCGGCAATCTCGATGATGCTACGCGAAATAAAATCCAGGACATTTATGGTAAATGACCGGTTGCTGCTTGTGTAAAACCGGGATACTTTAATGGAGATAATGCCATGACCAACCAAACTCTGCAAGGAGAGATAGCACATGGCCTCTGACTATAAACGGGTGCAATTTGTTGCGTTTAACATCAAGCCAGCAACCAAAACCGATAAAAGCGGCAAGGAGGTATATCGAGGCAACGAGGACATTGCCAAAGATATCGAAAAGCGCTGCACGATTATGAAAACGGCGATCAGCACAGCATACAGCCAGAAAAGGACAGAAAAGGCCATAAAGGTAGCCAAGGGTCCTAAGGTTAATCCGCTGAATAAAGATCTAGTCATCACGGTTTTCATGGCACCGGAATTTTATTTCCGGGGTCCTGAGGGAGGATACCCTATCGAGACCGTATCGGAAATCATGAAACAAATGCGGGACGAGACGGACAATCAGAAATACAAAGATTGGCTTTTCATTTTCGGCACGGCAATCGGGTATTTGAAGCATGATGATACGATCACAAAAATCGTGGAGACCGGTGATGACGGCGGGAATTCCATTATTACGGTCGAGACGGTGTCTCGACCGATTGAGATAGGTTCGGAGATAGAGCAAAAAGACGGTGCCGTTAAGGGTAAGGTGACACAAGTACAGGAAATAACCTATGATGAAGCAGGCGAAGCAAAGAAGGGCTATAAACTCAAACTCGATGGAAACCCGAAATTCACTCCCGGAAAGATCGTAACCCTGAAGAGGCCCAAGGGCAAGGGAGAGACCGAGGTGTTCAATATCGCCCTGGTGCGCAAAGGCGGCCCTGATCCCGCTCCGAAACC
>JAFGIF010000028.1 GCA_016929755.1 Deltaproteobacteria bacterium
AATGATGCGGGATTACATAAATGCGCTAGGAGTTCATTACAATTCATACGACCAAGATATCTTTTCTATCGGTATATTCAGACATTCTGGCATTTGTCTTAAACAACTATCCTCCCGTGCCATTAAAATGAATGATCTTTTTGTCGAATCCTTAAAGATTTGATATCGATTAGACGAACAATACTAGTGAATTGATGTTGAGGAGAGAACCAAAACGGGGAGTTCACATCCCGGAAATCACCCGGGATAGCGGAGCTGTAAGATAACTACCGAAACGACTTAAATTAAAAATGGATTCATCAGACACAAACAGCGCAAAGCCGATCGTCCATATTGAACCAAAAAAAGGACTTCAGCTTATTGATCTTCGGGAACTGAAGCAGTACCGGGATCTGCTCTATTTCCTGGTAGCGAGGGACATCAAGGTCAAGTACAAGCAGACCGTGCTCGGCGGCCTGTGGGCCGTGATCCAACCCTTCTTCATGATGGTGGTCTTCACGCTCTTTTTCGGCAAGCTCGCAAAAATCCCGTCCGACGGCATTCCCTATCCCATCTTCAACTACAGCGCCATGATCGCCTGGACTTACTTTGCATCTGCAATCAGTGGAGCGGGAAACAGTGTAGTGGGTTCGGCAAATCTTATATCAAAGATCTATTTCCCAAGAATCTTTATCCCGTTCACACCAGTGCTGGCTGGGCTCGTTGATTTCTTTATTGCCTTCGTGGTGCTGATCGGCATGATGTTCTATTTCCATTTTTACCCGAACGTCATGCTCCTGCTTGTCCCGCTTCTGATCCTGCTCATGATCCTTACGGCAACCGGGGTCGGCATGATGCTGGCTGCCCTTAATGCCAAGTACAGAGATATTCGCTACACCATCCCATTTTTGATTCAAGTCTGGTTGTTTGCATCCCCAATAGTGTATCCGACCAGTCTGGTCCCGGAAAAATATCGCCTTATCTACGCATTAAACCCAATGGCAGGTGTAATTGAGGGATTCCGTTCCGCCCTATTGGGAACTATTGCATTTCCGACCTTGATGATTCTGGAATCTACCGTAATTAGCATGCTCTTATTCTGTATCGGTATTTATTATTTCAAACAGACCGAGCGATATTTTGCAGACATCATATGATTTATAAAAAAGGACAGTTCGTGATAAAAATTGTCAACACATCTGTAACCCCTGCCCAGGGGATATATACACGCCGGTGCACTTCAAGTTGTTTTTTCCCTGTTATTCGTCTGAAATACTTACACATCAGAGAAATCCAGATATGATAATACAGGTGGAAAACCTTTCAAAAAGGTACCGTATTGGTTCTAAAGAGCCAGGCTATCGAACATTCCGAGAGTCAATCGTTGATACTTTCACGGCTCCCATGAGAAACTACAGGCAGTTGAGAAAGTTAACCAAATTCAACGATTCTCCTGAGCACACTCATAAACGTTCCATACAGACATCACCTGCTATACTTCCTCAAAGCACGCTCTCTGAAAAGGATATAATCTGGGCACTAAAAGATATATCTTTCGAAGTGCCTCAAGGAGAAGTAGTTGGTATCATCGGTCGTAATGGTGCAGGGAAAAGCACCTTGCTCAAAATTCTTTCCCGAATTACTGAGCCCACATCCGGTGAAGTCTCACTCTATGGAAGGGTATCAAGCCTTCTCGAGGTGGGTACCGGTTTCCACCCGGAATTAACAGGTCGGGAAAACATTTACCTCAATGGAACTATCTTGGGTATGCGCCGGTCTGAAATTAACACTAAATTTGACGAGATTGTGGCTTTTGCTGAGATTGAAAAATTTTTAGATACACCGGTGAAGCGCTATTCTTCCGGCATGTATGTACGTCTTGCATTTGCTGTGGCAGCCCATCTTGAGCAGGAAATTATGATCATCGATGAAGTTCTGGCCGTAGGCGATTCGCAATTTCAAAATAAATGCCTGAGGAAAATGGAGCATGTGGCAAAACTTGGAAGGACAATATTGTTTGTTAGCCATAGAATGGAAGCAATCCTCAACCTGTGCACCGTAGGATATCTTCTGGACCAGGGGCGGATTGTCTCCAGTGGCAATATTGATGAAGTAGTTTCAGAGTATCTGGCTAAATGCAGGAGTTACAGCAAAATTTCATTGAGTGAACGCGCAGACCGTGCAGGTTCCGGCATCCTTAGATTTGACGCGATCACCTTGCAAGATAAGACTGGACAAGAAGTTTCGGTAGCTAATGTCGGCAAGGATCTCTGTATGCAAATCTCCTATTCTTCAGGATATGGGCATCCTTTGAGAAATGTTAATTTTGGTATCGCAATCGCAGGCGCTCATGGCAATATCCTTATCCCTTGTGGAAATAAAGCCGCGGGTTTCAATTTCGACAATATCCCTGCCAAAGGAGCAGTAATGTGCTCTATACCGCGGCTTCCGTTAATGCCAGGCTCTTACAGTCTTCATCTTTACTGCGAAGTGAACAATGAAATTGCTGATACTGTCCAAGATGCGTTCATGCTGGAGGTTGAAGATGGAGATTTCTACAGAACCGGCAAATTACCGCCAAGACATGTACATGGTGTACTTGTAGATCAATCATGGGAAATAAAGGAACTCTAAGCCCAAACCAGTTCCATCAAACAACACCATAGACGGTGTGTTTAAAGCGGATTGATATTTTGCATGACCTCACCGATACAAAGAATCTTAAGATAATACTACACATTGGACTGCCTAAGACCGGAACAACCTGGTTGCAGGATGTGTTTTATCCGCATCAAAAAGGTATCCATTATATTGATGTTGCGCCACAGAATTATCCTGCCGAACAACACCCGATGATAGTTGAGTTCATCCACGTAGCCAACACCCCGCACGAGGAGTTGAGTCAGGAAAAGCTACAGCTTATACGGCACAACATCCAAAGATATTTTCATAAAGGCATAAACCTGCTTTCCAACGAGAATTATTTCACAGGTATGCCTTCCACTGTAAGCATCACGGATATAACTAACATCTCTTGCAGTCTGAAAAATTTGTACCCGCAGCTGAAGATAATTCTTATACTTAGAAATCAACTATCGCTACTTTCATCTTTATACCTGCAGAGATTGTACATGGCCAATGAGTATCGTTCATTTAAACAGTTTCTCCATTCCTTCCGGAATTCTTTAATACCCTATCTCAAGTATATTGAGTTGGTGAATGCCTGGCATGACGCTCTCGGCAGGGAAAACGTCTATATTTCAACATACGAGCACTTCCTCAAGGACCGTACTCAATTCCTTAAGAACCTGTGCACATTCATCGGCATCGAAAATCCTGAGTTGAATGTAAGCCAGCGTACATATGTCAACAGATCGTTGAGTTTCTATTCTGCAATAATTATGTTTTTCGCAAATCAGCTACATAGTATAAAAAGGGTTCAACATTCCGAACAGCTAACATGTTATGCTAATTATTTTACCCACAACATCGCGAAATTCTGTAAGGACTGGCTTGATCCCAAGGTGATCCATAAATATGGTCTGTACAAGAAGATCTCTAATCCCAACGAATATTTCCTCTCCGAATATTATGGTAAGAGCAATGTGGAATTATCAAAGATTACCCAGCTTGATCTCAAAGATCTAGGATATCCTTACAAATCCGCCTAGCCTCTTCGGAACTCTATGATCAGCAGGCTATATTCCTGAATGGTTTTTTATGAAATCAAACTATAAATTGACTGCCAGGATACCATCCATACCATGAAAGAAAACTTTGCCATTCTCTCTCATATACTGCCTCCTTCCCCATCGGGACAGGCTACGGTACTCTATCGATTATTGCATACGCTCCCAACTGATGCGTACTGCCTTATTTCTCGTCAGAATTATAATGGCGGCATGCAGTCACTCCACGCAACGGCAAAACTTGATGTGCCATATCACTATTTGAAACCAGCTTTTCAATTTCCCTCATTGAAGGTTGGTAAACTGAATGTTATCAGCGGATTACTGAATAATCTCGCTGGAATTATGAGCCGAGCCACACAGCTTAAGCACATTCTGAAGCGCACTCAATCCACTCTCTTGCTAGCATGTACTGGCGATCTTTATGATTTGCCCGCTGCATATCTTGCGAGCAGATGGATACAGATTCCTTATGTAGTGTATATTTTTGACGACTACAAATATCAATGGACAGGCTTCTCTCGCTCGGTGTCCGCATTCACGGAACCCGTTGTACTACGGCATGCAAAAGCAATTATTGTTGCCAACGAATTTATGCAGAACGAGTACCTTAAGCGTTACAGTTTGCCAAGCATGGTAATTCATAATCCCTGCTCTATGCCAGACCTTGATATTCTTGATCGGAGTGATAAATTATACAAGGGCAAAAACATTAACATCGTGTATACCGGGTCCATATATCATGCCCATTTCGATGCCTTTCGCAACCTGATTGCCGCGCTTAATCATATTGGGCGAGATGATATTAAAGTGCACCTCTTTACCGCTCAATCCGAATACGAACTACGGCAACACGGTATTTCCGGGCCCATGATAGTCCACCATGAGCATATACACGAGACCGACGTACCGAAGGCTTTGCGGCAGGCAGATGTCCTGTTTCTACCCCTTGCTTTCAATTCTTCAATCCAGGAAGTGGTAAGAACCTCGGCTCCCGGGAAAACAGGTGAGTATTTATCAGTCGCAAGACCGATCCTTGTACATGCACCTCAGGACACATTTCTCAGCTGGTACTTCGCCCAACATTCCTGTGGTGTCGTGGTGAATAATAATGATCCCCACATCCTAGCAAAACAATTAATCTCTTTACTCGAGAACAAGAAGGCTCAATCAACCATGAGCAGAAATGCACGCAAAGCAGCGGAACAGGACTTCAGCCTAGATTTGACCAGTACCCTTTTTACTGAAATTGTGAAATCCATGGGAGCAGGCTATTCAGCATGCAAATTTTAAAAAAAATTCGCAAGCTCTTCAATTTGCTTATTCTTTCACCCTTTGTTTTAAAACTGTTGATAAAAGCGTTTAAAATTCCTGCAAGTACGGGCAAAGGCAGTAATCTTTGCCTGGAAAACGGTTACCTGGCCCTTCCGGTAAACTATTATTCCCCCGTTCCAGAGATCAAAGATTTGGCGAAACGCCGGGTCTGGGATAAGCGCAGCGAAATGAGAGGGATCGACTTAAACATCAACAGCCAGCAACAATTACTGTTGCATATTGGCCGAAGCTTTGCTGAAGAGTGTGCTTGGCCATTGTTGCCTACTGAAAATCCTTGTGATTTCTATCTTCAAAATCAGTCGTTCAGTTACGGTTGTGCAGCATCTACACACGGTATAATCAGATATTTCAAACCTCGCAGGGTGATAGAAATCTGATCAGGAATGTCCTCGATGGTAATTTCTCACGCCCTGGACATGAATGCCGAAATTGATGGCCATCCTGGCAAGTATACCGTTGTGGATCCCTACCCAGCAGATTGTATCCGGAAGGGTTCTCTTAACCTACAGCAGGTAATGGAAACCCGTGTGGAAGTGCTTGATCCATCATTCTTTGATCAACTCAATGAAAACGATATTCTTTTCATCGATTCCGGCCATTGTGTAAGAATAGGAGGAGATGTCAATTATTTATTCCTTGAAATCTTCCCGCGCCTCGCTCCTGGAGTCATTGTGCACATCCACGATATCAGCCTCCCGTATGAATACCCCAAGACCTACGCGACAAGTGAGACATTCCGTCAATTCTGGACAGAGCAATATTTACTACAGAGCTTCCTCTGTTTTAATAATGAGTTCGAGATCATGCTGGCAATGAATTTCCTTATGAAAGACTATTCCGACGTCTTCACCCAGGCTTTTCCTTTATATAATCCAGACATTCACCCCTTTACCAGCGGGAGTTTTTGGATTCAGCGCAAGCTTTTAGTTTAAAGGTGGTTCTTTAGATGCGCATTCTCTTTGTTGCAATATCTGAAAGCATTCACACTGCCAGATGGATTACCCAGATTGCTGATCAGGGCTGGGATCTCCACCTTTTCCCAAGTATTGATAACGGCCTGTTTCATCCTGATTTGCGAAATATAACCGTTCATCATTCTTTTTATGGCAATCCCTTGGCCCATCACAATTCCTTAAAACTCCGTGGGATACCCCTGATATCCAAGGCAGCGGCATATCTTGCCCGGAAAGCAGTGGGCACCTATAATGCGAATTATCGCATCTCTCAGTTACAATACACCATCAAGAGGCTGCAGCCCGATATTATCCATTCCATGGAGATACAAGCCGCGGGATACCTGACAATGGCAGTTAAAAATCAATTGAAGAACAATT
>JAFGIF010000202.1 GCA_016929755.1 Deltaproteobacteria bacterium
AGAAGTGGCCAGGGCATCTGCAACACTCAAGAGGTAGAGCATGGCGAGTCTTTGTGGATCACCGATTTTTTGAGCGAAAAGAAATACTACGCTTTCTTCTGAAAGGTCGCGCCTGAGGGCTGTAATGCTGAATTGAAGATGATTGCGTACCAGAAAACCCACATGGCTTGAGTCCTGTTCAGAAAGGCCAAGCTCGAGAGCTGTGTTTTTTGCCATCTCAGCCCCGTGCTCTTCATGATTGGTGGTGGATATCTTGCCGATGTCATGCAGCAAGGCACTCAGATATAATGGAGTTGTGTCCCTGACCATTTCGAAGATTTCAGGTTGGGCCTGTTCAAGTTTTTTCAACTCAAGAAAGGTTTGAATCGAGTGCAGGTCCACCGTAAAGCGATGAAAACTGTTGCCCATGGTTAGTCCTTTTATCAGAGTAAATTCCGGGATGATCTTTTCCAAGATGCCTAACTCCAGCATCTGGATAAGGACCGGACCGGGTTGATCCGATCTCAATATATTGAAAAAGCAACGGATGGAAGTCTCATTCGTCCTGACTTTGCCTGATTCGGCATGTTCACGTATCTGCTGTAGAGACAACGGTTTCAGGGATAAGTTTTTTTCAGCCATAAGTTCGAATGCTTGCATCAGTATGGCGGGATTATCCAGCAGGGTCTTTGAATGCGTAAAACCGATTTGATCTTTGGTGATCACGAATTTCCCACTCATCCGGGAGGAGTTGTGTGATGATATTTTGTCGAGTTTTTCAAATGCATACGATACAATTATGTCATGCAATGATTTGATAATGCGTGCTTTGTTGTGAATCTCCTGCATCATCTCCCGGGTCGTTTGTATCGATTCTCCGTCAGGATATAATTGGCGAGACAGACTTTCCTGGTGTTCAACAAAAAGGGTGTCAGTTTTATGCTGGACTAGACAGTGCAGTATATAGCGTGCCTTTAAGATATAATCATGGGCAGCATCTAAATCCGACAAGTCTTTTGCGCTGAGGAAACCTGTTTGGGCCAGTTCTGAAATATCGTTAAATCCGAATACAATTTTACTCAGCCATGCTATTTCCTGCATATCCCGCAGGCCGCCTCTGCCATCTTTCAAGTTCGGTTCGAGCATGTATCCCACATCGCCAAAATCATGTTCTCTTCGGTCTGTATGGGCTACAAGAGTTTGCAGGAACTCTTTTTTTTCTTTTTCTTTCTGATGCCGCTGCATTGCTTTAAATAACTTTTTATATGGCGCTTCGGAACCACACACAAGCCGTACATCTAGAAGAGATGTTTTCAGGAAGAAATCATACTTGATATCTTTGAGAACATTTTTGATGGTTCTGACGCTGTAGCTGACGGAGAAATGTTCATCCCACAGAGGATAGACAGTTGATGCGAGTATTTCCTTTGTTAATTCTGCGGGTATTCTTTTATCCAGGAGCACAAGGATGTCGAGGTCTGAATTCGGACATAATTCCTGCCTGCCGTATCCTCCGATTGCTATGATCGTCCAGGGTATATCTCTTGATGACGTATGACCCTGGTAAAGACTGCATATCTTCTGATCGGCCAGATCGCTTAGATTTCTGGCGATTTTTTTACCAAATATATGAGAATAATCGGTGGATTTCATGGTTTATACTATTTATACGGGCACCTCATGCAGTCAGGGCATGAGATGCCCGATGGTGGGAGTTAGTTTAAATAGCCGAATCGCCGGATTCTCCGGTCCTGATACGGATAGCCTCTTCAATGGGGATGATAAATATCTTACCATCGCCGATTTTGCCTGTTTTGGCAGCCGCAACAATCGCCTCTACTACAGAATCCACCATATCGGATGTTACCACGATTTCAATTTTCATCTTGGGCAGAAAATCAACCTCATACTCAGCTCCGCGATAAATTTCCTTGTGGCCTTTCTGGCGGCCGAATCCCTGCACCTCGGAAATGGTCATGCCCTGAATGCCAAGTTTATGCAGGGTCTCTTTAACCTCATCCAGCTTAAATGGCTTGATGATCGCTTCTATTTTCTTCATTCGATCTCCTCCTTGCTAGGCTGTTATAATGAGTAGCCGGTTTCACCGTGTTGCGTCAGATCCAGACCCTGGATTTCTTCCTCTTCGCTGACCCTTAGCCCAACGGTTACATCAACCAGTTTCAGCAGTATCAGGGACGCTATGAATGAAAAAGCCATAACGCTGACTACCGCTACCAACTGAATGACAAATTGTTTTGGATTACCGGAGAACAGCCCGGTTGCTCCTACTGTTGCGAACAACCCTGTTGCCAGCGCACCCCAGAATCCTCCCAGGCCGTGAATGGCGACCACGTCCAGAGAATCATCGTAGCCCAGTTTTTCCTTCAGCAGTATGCCGCTGTAGCAGATCATACCGGCCAGGAAACCGATTATGACGGATGAAACCGGACCAACAAAACCGGCCGCAGGAGTAATAGCAACAAGACCGGCAAGGGCACCTGATGCTGCTCCCAGTGTAGTCGGTTTGCCGCGATGAATTTTTTCCATCAGGATCCATGAAAGTGCTGCGACCCCGGTAGCCACCTGGGTGGTGAAAAATGCCATGCTGGCGGTTCCGTTTGCTGACAGAGCGCTGCCGGCATTGAAACCGAACCAGCCGAACCATAACAAAGCCACGCCCAGTACGGTCAGCGTGAGGTTGTGGGGATAAATGGGTTGCTTTTGATAACCCTTGCGTTTGCCGATTACCAGGGCTGCAGCCAGAGCAGCAACTCCTGAGTTGATATGGATGACCGTGCCTCCGGCAAAATCGAGGGCTCCCAGGCTTCCCAGCCATCCTCCACCCCATACCCAGTGACAAACGGGCATATAGACAAATGTGCTCCAAAGAACAGTAAAGAGCAGAAACCCTGAAAATTTCATACGTTCTGCAAAAGCGCCGGTAATCAATGCCGGGGTGATAATCGCGAACATCAACTGGAAGGCGCTGAAGGTCAGGTGAGGAATTGTGTCGGAATAAGGGCCCGGCTCCATTCCGACTCCTTTGTGCCCAAAGAAAGCAAGCGAGCCAATGATTCCTCCGATATCCGGTCCGAATGCAAGGCTGTAGCCATAGAACACCCAGATTATTGATACGATTCCGAGGCAAATAAAGCTCTGCATCATGGTGCCCAGTACGTTTTTTGTTCGCACCAGACCACCGTAAAATAAGGCGAGGCCGGGGGTCATCAGCATCACCAGGGCAGCAGCTAATAACATGAATGCCGTATCGCCAGTGTCAATCATTACTTCTTCCTCCTTTGGCTTTTTCTGTATGTGCGTGAATAAAGCAAAGATGCTGCCAAATTTTAGAATCACACAAGGCATTGAATTAATTAAGCATGTTCAATTAAAGGCAAATTTATAAGGTTCAAAAATGTATCTAAAAAGGCGTATAGATCAATAATTGTCTTATCGAAAGAAAAACACAATATATGTTACAAAAATGTCACATACAGCATTGGTAAAAAGTGCAGAGTACTGTTGCAGGATGTATTTTACTGCATAACGAAAAGAGGTTTTGAAAATGATCGGGTGTACAAAAGATAAGGGGGGAGTAACTCCCCCCTTTTTGTTTTATGAAGCAAAACTTTCTTCAGCCATCTCCATGATAGAGAGGTCTTCGCTCTTGATGGCTTTGACGTGTCCGTCTATTTCCGGAAGCACATTCTTGATAAAATATTTTGCAGTTGTTACTTTGCCGGTATAGAAGGCGGCATCCTTGTTGTCCTTGATAAATTCCGCCCACTTGGCCGCATCTGATTGATCGACACCTTTTGCCTGGCTCAAAGCGTCGAGCTTTTCCTTGGCGATACCGGCCTGCCAAAGCAGAAACCATGCCATGCAGATCTGCCCCAGCATGGTCAGAAATGGATAGGCATTGCTCAACGGAATAAAGAACTTACCCTCTTTTCCGCACTTGGCGAAGAACATGCCCACCTCAGCCAGGGCATTGACTGCTGCCTGGAGGTCACCGGCGAGATCCGGCAGGGCCTCCTTGTTCGAGGCTACCGTAGCATTCATTTCTCCCAACAGGCTCATGAAGTAGGCACCTCTTTTCATGCCGAGTTTACGGCCTACCAGGTCAAGGGCCTGGACACCGTTGGCTCCCTCGTAGATACAGGCGATTTTCTCATCCCTAAGAAACTGTTCAACCGGGTATTCGGAGCAATAGCCATATCCGCCGTAGACCTGCATGGCGTTATCGCAGATCTTGAAACCAGTATCCGAACAAAATGCCTTGCAGATGGGAGTAAGTATTTCAAAGATCCCGATCCATTTTTCAGCTTCGGCCTCATCGGATGCCGTGAGGGCCTTGTCGCCACAATAGGTGGCATAATACATGAGGGCCCGCATGCCGTCGACGTGGGCCTTCATCCACAAGAGCATACGCCTGACATCAGGGTGCTGGATGATCGGTACTCTCGGAGCTTCGGGATTCTTGAATTCCAGGATGCTTGAGCCTTGAAGCCGTTCTTTGGCATACTGAAGGGCATGCATGTAGGCAATTGTCCCGCTGGTAAGTCCCTGCATTCCCACCCCGATGCGGGCCTCGTTCATCAACTGGAACATGACCTTCATGCCCTGGCGCTCTTCACCCAGAAGCTCGGCATAACATTCGCCGTTGTCTCCGAAGTTGATCAGGCAGGTAGAACTGCCATGGATGCCCATCTTTTCTTCAATCTTGGCAATTTCAAAATCATTGCGTTTGCCCAGGCTGCCGTCTTCGTTCACCAGATACTTGGGCACCAGAAATATGGAAATGCCCTTGGTTCCGGCGGGATCTCCTTCTATGCGTGCCAGGACAGGATGAACGATGTTGTCCACCAGGTCGTGATCGCCTGAGGTGATAAAGATTTTGGTGCCCTGGATCCTGAAGGTGCCGTCACTCTGTCTGATGGCTTTGGTGCTCAGGTTTCCTACATCGGTACCGGCACCCGGCTCGGTCAGGCACATGGTTCCGCCCCACTCCCCGGCAAACATTTTTTCCATATATTTTTGCTGCTGCTCTTGGGTTCCGTATACCTGTATCAAATGGGCGGCCCCTTCGGTAAGGCCGGGGTATGAGTTGAATGAAAAGTTATGCATGAACCAGTCATGTGCAGCATTCCGCATGATATGTGGCAGACCCTGACCGCCGAATTCCGGCGCGACCGACATGGCGCCCCAGCCTCCTTCGCAGAAAAGCTTGTAGGGACGGTGAAAGCACTTGGGGACATAAACCTGGCCGTTTTCAAGCCTGCAGCCCTCCTTGTCTCCCTCTTCCAATGTCGGTAAAATCTCCTCCTCGGCAAATTTCTGGGCCTCGGTCAGAATCATGTCGAACATGTCCTTGGAAAAATCTGCATACTTTGGCGTTTCACAGAGTTTTTCCACCTCCAGCATCTCATAGAGTACAAATTTCTGGTCTCTTTCGTCAAGAATAACACTAGCCATTCTTTTCCCTCCTTCCTAGATTTATTGATAAATTTTAATTGGTCAAATTTAACTCATCACATTTTATCTATAACGCTGTTTTTGCTGATCAATATAAATAATCAAATATTTAATATGATGGTCATAAAATACAAATCTGATCGATATTTTATAGCAACTTCTTTTTTTAAAGAAGAAAAATTAATCATGAACATCATGAATTGTCAAGTCAATTCGCGACAATAAATGGCTTAAATAGTATGTCTGCGGGCATACGTCTCTTGAGTAATAAGTAATCAGATATGATGGATGTATGCCGGGGCATGAGGGAAAGAAATGCTGTAACCGGGGGTGCAGCGGTGTTGTTGCCAACCGAAGAGGAAACAGCGCTGGGAAAGGGGTACGATACCCGATGCGATCGTTTATTATAAAAAATGATTGGAATCCTTACATCTGTAATTAATTTGAGGCAATTGTTATGGGATCAGGTTTCTTTATCAGAACTGTTATAGTGGGTGATCGCCTTGCGTACCCTGAGTACCTCTTTGCGTAAATAATTTATCTGAGAGGCCAGAAAACCGAAAGAGAGAATCTGCATACCTCCCAGGAGAAATACGATCATCAGGGTTATCAACGGCCGGTTCGGGTTCAGTGCATCTGTGAAATAAAGTGCCAGGATATAGATTCCTACTCCTGTTCCTATGAGAGCCAGGATGATCCCGATTATGCCGAAAAGGAGCACCGGCCGTTCGAAGATAGTAAACAGGATGTGTGAGATCGCGGTTGAGCGGAAAGTAAATTTCGAGCTGCCCATTTTGCGGCCTGTCAGGATGGCTGGTATTTCCTTGATTCTGTAGCCCATGGCCAGCACTTTGGAGAGAATTTCCAGGTGGATTTCCTTGTCATTCGATTCAAGATCGAGGCTTTCAATCACCTGCCTGCGATAGCATCGTACGATGCAGGTCAGGGTATAGATTTTTTCCGGCACAGCCATCTGCAGGATTTTGTTTCCCATGCGTGAGATGAAGAGCCTGTCTTTCGGTACGCCTTCGGTTTTGCCGCCGTCCATGTATGGACTGGCCAGTACCACATCGATATCACTCTCTTCATTAAGGACAGCTACCATTTTTAGGAGGTATTCCGGGTCGTAGGAAAGATCGGCATCGATCGTAGCTATATATTCACCACGGGCCGCCTGAAAACCGTACCTGAGCGCTTTGCCTCTACCGCCGTTCTTCCAGTAGGAAACAACATTTACATATGGACTGTGCTGAGCAAAATCATCGATCACCTTCAGGGTATTGTCGGTGCTGCCGTCATTGACCGGAATAATCTCGTAGGGTTGCCCCATACTTTGCAGGGTCTCATCGATCCTGGTGATCGTATGCGCAGCGTTTTCTTCCTCATTATACATGGGAATAATGACACTGAGTTTGATTGATGTGGGTGATTTCGATATGGAAGCCTGATGTTGGGCACGTATCATTATTGCAACCTTTTTATAAGTTAATAATAATTCAACACAACGGCAGATAGCCATGCAAACTTAAATAAAAAACCCCCGC
>JAFGIF010000203.1 GCA_016929755.1 Deltaproteobacteria bacterium
CCCAGTATACCGGTAATGATTGTTGTAATCAGGATGCAGCCCACGATTTGTACCTTGTCCGTTTGAATATGGCCGGGTAAGATTCCTTTGATAAGATCGATAATCTCCCGGAAAAAAAAGACAAATACCGCCAGCGTGGTTCCCAGATGGACAGATACGTCAAAGACCAGATCCCCGATCCATTTTTCACCAAAGAAGCCCTGCAGAATTGCAAGGTGTCCGGAACTGGAAACCGGCAGAAATTCGGTGAGGCCCTGAACGGTACCCAGCAGCAGAGCAATAAGGATCTCCGGCAATTATATCTCCATAATGATCGGAATTATCATGGGCTTTTTCCCCAGCCTGGCCTTAAGGGTAAGCCCAAGTTCTTCCCGCAGCAATGTCTGCAGGGCTGGGATGTCGAGTTCTTTTTGCAGTCCTTTTTTAAGTGTTTCCTGTGCTTTCTGTTTGACCGCATCGATGATTTCCTGCTCCATACTTGCCGGGACAACACCCTTACACATGACATCAGGACCTATCACAACCCCGGATGTGTTTCCATCGATAACTGCAAATGCTACCAAGAGCCCTCCGGCTGAGATATGTCTGCGATCCCTCAGGACAACATCCTGTATGTCACCGGTAAGTTGACCGTCTACAAAACATTTTCCGTGCGGGGCCTCGTCGGTGAGATGCATGCCGTCTTGCTGGATAGTCCAAATTTGTCCCGGGCGGGAGTAAATGACCTGCGATTCTAGTTCTGGTATAGAGTTTACAATTTCTCCCAGGGCTTTCATGTGCCTGAGTTCACCATGAATAGGCATGACGATTTGTGGCTTAAGCAGTTTAAGCGCAGCGTGAATTTCGTCATGTGTGGCGTGCCCGGTGGCATGAATGTCTGCCACATCCGGATAGTATACCTTTGCTCCGAATTCAATGAGCTGATCTATGCATCTGGCAATCGCGATTTCATTGCCGGGGATGATTCTGGCGGAGATGATCACACTGTCGTCTGTTTTTACCTTGAACTTATGCCATCCTCTGGCTATCAGCGATAATGCCGAATATCCTTCCCCCTGGGTTCCGGTGCAAAGAATAAGGAGCTTGTCCCGTTTGACGGAAGAAATCATTTCCGGGTTGATCATATCAGCGGGATTCAGTTCCAGATAATTCAATTCCGTTGCAATATCGACAACTTGGTTCAGGCTACGTCCGATGATGGAAAGCTTGCGGTTGTTTTTCAGGGCAAGTTCGTACATGGCCTGAATGCGTTTGACATGGCTTGAAAAGGTCGCCACCAGAACAGCGCCGGGAGTCTCTTTAATGATCGTATCGATATTTTTTAATATTTTTGCTTCATCAGTGCATTTGGGTTCGACCGCCGCATTGGTACTCTCACAGAGAAAAAGCCGAATCGAGCCATCAACTGTTCCATAACTCTTGGGAGCCCGGCGGAAATCTCCCGAGTGCACGACTGTTCCCTGAATCGTATGAAAAATCAAAGAAAAACATCCCAAAGTGGAATGCTGTACCTCTGTGAACTCAATGTCCATCCCGCACAGCGTTATCTGCTTGCCATGTTCAACAGGCACAAGATTAATTTTGCCGTCCATTTCGTATTCTCTGAGCTTTCGCCTGAGAAGTTCAAGGGTAAAAGGATGACCGTAAACCGGAATAGGGGCATCTCTGAGAAGATACGGCAGGGCGCCGATGTGGTCTTCATGTCCGTGGGTGAGGAGGATGCCCTGAAATGCCTCCTGATTTTGGATAATATACGTAAAGTCAGGTATAATCTGGTCAATGCCGGTAGGTGTATACTTGGGGAACATCAATCCCGCATCGATCAGGATCGAGCCCCTGCTCGTCTCAATTACGGTGGAGTTCAAGCCGAATTCCCGTACGCCACCCAAGGGGATTATTCTGACATAACTCAAAGTTGATCACCTGCAAGAGAAAGTATACGTTTCCGCAACGTCTGAGTGACGCTCTGGATATCCGGGGATGTCTGTTGGGATAATGGAATTTGCTCGAAAAGCATCGGATCTCCGATTCTTATGGTTACCGGGACGCGCTTGATACTACTTGTCCAGCGCGGCATAAGGCTATAGGCTCCGGATATACCAACCGGGATTATGGGCTTGCCGAGTGCGAGCACAAGGCGCATGGTGCCTTCTTTAAAGGGTAGCATCCTTCCATCCCAGCTGCGTTCGCCTTCGGGAAATACTCCCAGGATATGGCCTTGCTGGACAACCCGGATAGCGTTTCTGACCGCCTGGATATCAGTGTTGTAACGCCTGACGGGAAACGATCGGCCGAGCCTGAGGAACCAGAAGAGTACGGCGCCTTTGTATTGTGAATTTTTGGCCATAAACCAGATGTAACGTTTGGGGAATACTCCGAGAATCACTGAATCCAGAAAAGAACAATGGTTGACCAGCATTATGGCGGAACCGCTATCGGGAATATTCTCCAGACCTTCAATTCGCACCGAAAAAAGGGTCTTGATTAAAGGTTTTGCAATTTTACGCACGATTGCAAAAAACAAACTGAAATCACTGCGGTACCATTTGCGCACGGGCATCCGCAGCTCTCTGGTTTTTTTCTCGCTCTGAGATTTGGTCTTGCGATCACCAATAAAACGAATCCTCGGATAAAATTCAAATATTTCCTTGGGCGCATGAAACTTTCTCAGGGCCTGCTGCATGAAATCTTCCCATTTTTTGCCGGATTCATCAAGGAAATCAAAAAAGAGCGGACCGCAGTCTTTGCTCACTACGATGATGGTATTGGATTCGATCGTTATTGACATAACTGTATCAAACGGGACCGGCTTTGTTTCGCTCCGGCCGTGAAAGATCAGGGATTCAGGGGTAAGGGTCAGCGTGCCTTCGTCGAAGGTTTTTCTGGTAAAGTGGTTGGCGGTCATGCCACCACAGCCCTTATAAACACCGGAGTTCTCTTCTATTGCAAGTTTTACCTGTTTACTTTCCAGAATCACACCGGTTTGCGTCTCAGGTAAATCGAATGCGAGCACTTTATCATACCAGCAGGCTATGCTTTCCTGCTTGCCGTTGATGGCAATTCGGGTCCTGGAAAGGATTTCAACTTCTGCCTTGCATGATCGGCAGGTATTGCCGTCCAGCCAGTCAAAACTGGAACAGATGGGGCATCTATAGAGAATATCTGTTATCATTCTCCGCCAGCCAAGCCTTGTTTCAAAGCTTCATGAACCGCATTCATAAGTAAATTCATATCGGAATCAAAGTCTGCGGGATTGATCGGTTTACCAATCCTGAGTGTAATCGTACCCGGTTTTGTGCTTAATGAATGTTTTGGCAGGATATCTCGGGAGCCGAGAACGGCAATCGGGACTATTGGTGCGCCGGATTTGATGGTTAAATGAAATCCGCCCTTTTTGAAAGGAAATTGGAGGGTTCCGTCGTCCGAGCGGGTTCCTTCAGGGAAGATCATGATCGAGGCTCCATCACGTATCCGCTGAGCCGCAACATCCATGCTGGCCATAGCTTTAGTGTGGTCTGACCTGTCGATCATGATATACCCGGCTCGCTTCATGGCTTGAGCAAACAGCGGTATCCGGAAGAGTTCTTTCTTGACTGTCCAGCGGAACTGTACGTTGAGATATCCTAGAATCGCCAGTACGTCGAAGTGACTGACATGGTTCGGCATGTATATGGCCGGGACGTCAGGAATATTATCCTCCCCTTCTACCTTAACCTTTACCCTGGAGCAGAAAAGGGTCCATCTGGCCCAGTAGCGGGCATCAATGTGGGACAAGTTGCCGGATCGGGTAAACATGGACGCCAGACAATGGGGGATGATCATCAGAACAATATACGTCGCGGTTCCAAGTAATCCAATTAAACTCCAAAACATAGTTTTTACCTCTAATTGAGTTTGGTTGAAAAGTCAAGTGAAGCGCACTGCAAGCCGTTTTCCTTAAGGACATAAACTCCCTCTTGCATCTCTATCGGTTGGAAGTCTATTATTCTGAACATGAGAAAACTTGGGTTGCTAGAGAGACTCATAATCGCCTACGCTGTCTTCGTGGTGGTGCTGCTGGGTCTCAATATTTTTCTTCTGTATGTTTCTTCCAGACTCTCGAATGTCACCTCGGAGGTCTATCTCGTAGATTACCGCAAGAATGAAGTCACCGACAAACTCCTCGAAAATCTTATTTCTCTGGAGCAAACCACAAAGCAATATATGCTTCTGCAGAAGGATGTCTATAAGGCGTTGATCGACAAGCAAATACAGGATGTTCAGGGTGCCTGGAATTATCTGAATTCCGAAGGCGTCGTCTATGATGATCAGGAAAGAGAGATGCTTGTCAATGCCAAGGATATATGGGAGACGTTTCTGGTACAGCTATATTCGCAGCTTTCTGATATTCCTGGCGATTCCCAAGCTCTTGATGAAATATTCAAATACAACAGCACTCAGATCGAAAAGTTGGTCAGAATAGCCAGATACAGCGATAACATGGCGAACGAAGCTCTTGATAAAAAGGTGGTTTATTTGAAAGGGTTGGGGGATCAACTGGAATCGTTCACATGGTGGGCCTTCGGGATAGCCCTGTGCATCGGCTTGATTGTGCCTTTGATAATCTATCGCAGTATTATCAGGGATTTGGGCTCAATAAAAAAGGGCATCAAGCACATCGCCGATGGTGATTTTTCCTACGAGATACCCATAACCGCCAGGGATGAACTGGGGCAGCTGGCGGATTCGTTCAACCGGATGGCAGCCCGACTACAGGAACTGGATGATATGAAGTCGGAATTTATTTCGATTGTTTCCCATGAACTCAAGACACCCCTGACCTCCATGAAGGAGGCGGCCAATATTCTCCAGGAGGGTCTCTGGGGTGAATTGGCTGAAAAACAGAAACGGATGATCTCAATAATGGATCAGGGGATTGAAAGGCTGCTCAAGATCATTGCTGAACTGCTGGAGATGTCGCGGCTTGAAATCGGCATGGTCCAGCTTGATAAAGCCCAGTATGATCTGAACCATATTATTGCGTCTTCAATATCGGAAATACGGCCCTATGCGGCCAACAGACAGATTAAAATTCAGGCTAAATTGCTCAAAGATCCCTGCATGGTGACAGTGGATATGAACAAGATCTCACAGGTGTTGACAAATCTTATCCAGAATGCCATCAAGTATTCCGATGCTGGCAGTTTAATAGACGTCAGGTTAGGGCGTGACGGTCAGCAGGTGGCGGTTGAGATCGAAGATCATGGCAAGGGAATACCCAAAGAAGATATGCCCCTAATCTTTGAAAAATTTTATCAATCAAAAGTTACCAGGGGCCATAGCGGTATCGGTCTGGGTCTGGCAATTGCCAAGAAAATCGTGGAAGCCCACGGGGGCAAAATTTATGCGAAAAGCCGTCTCGATAAAGGTAGCATTTTTGTCTTTTCTCTGCCTGTTATGTTGTAGTATCTTTCTTCAAAACTGCAGCGCGAATATGTTTACCTCTTCATTGGACATGGCCGAGCAGAATATTTCAACGGGAAAACCTGTCGATGAGGTTTTTGTGGCCGGAGAATCCTATACCTCATCGGAAATGATCGCCAGAAGAAAGCTCGTCCAGGTAATGAATTCCCTGACAGGACAGAAGTATGCCTATGGTGATCTGCGGGCTGTGCTCTCCAGTATTGCCTCAGACCCCTATACCCCGCAATATTTACGGGTGGAGTCCGGGTATCTGATCATCCTGCTCGATAAACTGGAAAATCATAAGCAACAGCTTTCTCAGGTTAACGGCAAGTACCAGGCGTGCGTCGAAGAAAATAAGAAGGTTTTGAAAGAACTGGAAGAACTTAACTATAAACTGAAAAAACTTGAAGAGATCTATATTGATACTGAGAAAAAGCGAGTTCAGCAATGAGTAGAAAAGCCAGGTTGCTTGTACTGGATGATGAACCCAATATTGTCGAGGTTCTTATTGCCAGGCTGGAAGCCATGGGGTATGTGGCCCAGGGTTTTTCCAATCCCTCAAAGGCCCTTAATGCCTTGAAGAATGAAAATTTCAGCGTATTGCTCACCGATCTGAAGATGCCCGAAATGGATGGCATGAAAGTGCTTCGAGAGGCCAAGGATATTGATCCGGATGTCGAGGTCATCATCTTCACGGCCTATGGCTCCATTAAAAGCGCGGTACAGGCCATCAAACAAGGCGCCTATGATTATATTGTAAAGCCCTTTGAACCCATGGAACTGATGACAAAGATTGAGAAGGCTATTGAAAAACGCGATTTGCGCCAACGGGTGAGGTTCCTGGAACAGGAAGTCGGTGATAGAATAGAGCATCAGATTTTTGCTGAAAGTCCTTCAATGAAGAGGGTATTGTCACTTGCCCGCCAGGTATCTGCCACAGATACCAGTATATTGATTCTTGGTGAATCGGGCACCGGCAAGGAACTCATTGCCAGGATGCTGCACTACGGCAGCAAGAGAAAAAACCAGAAACTCGTTGTCATGGATTGTGGAGCGACCCCGGCAGCCTTGCTTGAGGCCGAATTGTTCGGCTATCTCAAAGGCTCTTACACCGGGGCAATCAAAGATAAAAAGGGCATTATTGAAGAGGCGGACGCGGGCACCCTCTTTCTGGATGAAATCGGCAATATTTCGCCTGAGATGCAGACCAGGCTTTTAAGGGTTCTGGAGAGCGGCGAGTTCAGGCGGGTAGGTGAACTCGATCAGAGAACGGCCAATATTCGTGTTATAGCGGCGACAAATGCAGATCTTACAGCCAAAGTCAGGGACGGCCAGTTCAGGGAGGATTTGTACTATAGACTGAAGGTGATTACCATCAATCTGCCCCCGGTGAGGCAGAGGAAAGAGGATATTCCGGGCCTGGTACAGATCTTTCTGACCGAATTCAGTAACAAGACCGGCAAACGGATCGTCGGCATAACCAATGATGCCATGGAGATGATGAAAACCTATGATTGGCCGGGAAACGTGCGCGAGCTCAAGAATGTTATCGAGTCTGCAGTGGTGCTCTGCAAGCAGGACACGATCACAGCCGAGGAAATCAGGAATTCCGTCGGCCAAACTATCTCAAATGACAATCCGATAGATGATGCAGGGCTGAACCCTTTGGAAGCAAAGGAAAAGACCATGGTAATAGATGCTTTAAAAAAAGCCGGATGGGTACAGAAAGATGCTGCTCAACTCCTTGGTATCTCCGGCAGGGTCATGCATTATAAGATCAAGAAATACAACATCAAACCATTGCAATGAAGTCCCATAAAGACAAAGGAGGATTGATATGATTATTGATACCCATTCACAGATTTTTACCAAAGCGGCCATTGAAAGTATGCCTAAGGCAATGGCTCTGAGTTACCAGGCCCTGTTCAAGGATCTGAAGTTTCCCGAGATAGAGGACACGCTCGAGGATATGGCCGGCGCCGGGGTTGACAAAGCAGTAATCGTTGCCATAGACGCCGAGACCACATTCAATTATCTAGTTTCCAATGATCTGGTGGCCGATACTGTCGCGAAATATCCTGATAAGTTTATCGGGTTTGCCAGTGTTGATCCTCATAAAGGCCTCGTTGCCTGTGCAGAATTCGAACGTGCTGTCAAAGAGCTTGGCCTGAAGGGGCTTAAGGTTCTGCCGCATCTGATCAAGGTCTGTCCCAATGAACAGATGATGTATCCACTGTATGAAATTGCACAGGATTTCAATATTCCGGTACTTTTCCATACCGGTACTCAGTTTCATGCCGGCACGAAACTCAAGTACTGCTTGCCGCTCTATCTCGATGAGGTGGCGGTTGATTTTCCAAAAATGAAGATTGTCATGGCCCATTTCGGGTATCCCTGGTTTTACGAAGGGATGTCCGTGGTGCTGCGCAATCCGAATGTGTATTTCAATATTGCCGGTTGGTCTCCCAGGAGGATACCTCAGGAAGTTATCCGACAAATGAATGGCCCCCTGAAAACCAAGGCTCTTTTCGGTAGTGATTACCCGTTACTTACCAGGGTAAGGATTGTCAGCGAGATTAACGATTTGCCACTCAAAGACGGGGTTAAAGAACTTCTGATGACAGAGAATCCCCGCAGATTGCTGGATATCTAGATGTAAAAAAGGAGGATTATTCCTCCTTTTTGTCTATCTTGCGATAGAGCGTTCGGGTAGAGACCCCGAGCAGTTTGGATGCCAGGGTCTTATCTCCCTTGGTATGCTGCAAGGTTTTTTCCATCAACTTTTTCTCAATCTCATCCAGGGGGGTACCGAGTTCGACAGTGAATAATTCCACAGCCGATGAACTTGTCTGGACAATCTCGGGTGGTAAATCATCTTCTGCAATCGTGCCGTCTCTATCCAGCACAACACATCGTTCGACTACATTCTCCAATTCTCTCACGTTTCCGGGCCAGTCATAGTTCATCAGGATTTCCAGGCTGTGCGATGTTATCCCTTTAATGGTTTTTGAATTTTTCTTGGTAAAACGATTGAGAAAGTGCTGAAGCAGGGCTGGAATGTCCTCTTTCCTTTCTTTCAGGAGGGGGAGCCCGATATTGATGACATTCAGTCTCCAGTACAGGTCTTCCCTGAAACGGCCCTGCTTGACCTGTTCTGCCAGGTTTTTATTGGTGGCGGCTATGATTCTGGTATCTACTCTCAAAGATTTGTTGCTCCCAAGTCTTTCAAACGTTCCCTCCTGGAGAACTCTCAACAGCTTGATTTGAACAGCCGGAGGGATTTCACCGATTTCATCCAAAAAGATGGTTGATTTATCCGCGGCCTCAAAGCGTCCTTCACGCCTAGAGGCTGCCCCGGTAAAGGCCCCCTTTTCATAGCCGAAAAGTTCTGATTCGATGAGTGTCTCCGGAATGGCTGCGCAGTTAACCTTGATCATTTCCCTGTCTTTTCTGGGGGAGAGATTGTGAATTCTGTCTGCGATGACCTCTTTGCCGGTTCCGGATTCTCCCAGAATGAGGACAGTCGCTTCACTGGGGGCTACCTGTTTGACAAGGTCAACCACCTTTCTCATCTTTGGGCTGGCCGACTCAATCAATGGCCCAGATTCGAGCTCTTCGAGTCGTTCCTTGAGATAAATATTATTCATCTCAAGGGTCTGTTTCTCAATAGCCTTATCAACTGCTTTGAGAATATCCGCTTTTTTGAAGGGCTTGGTGAGATAGTCATAGGCTCCCTCTTTCATAGAGTCCAGTGCGGTATCGACGGAGGCAAACCCTGTTATCATTATGAACTCGATACAGGGAGAGACGGATTTGGATACCTTGAGGAGTTCCAAACCATCCATGCCGGCCATGCGGATATCGGAAACAACCAAATCGATATGATTCTGGCGGATTACTTTAAAGGCCTCCTCCCCATTACTCGCAGTGAGCACATGGTAGCCCTCTTTTTCCAGAATTCTCTGAAGAGATTGGCGGATACCGATCTCATCGTCTACGACAAGGATAGTCTTGTTCATGGCATAAACGGGTCCTTGATAAGCTCATTAATGACAAATTCATGCTTGGATTTATTGATTTCAATTTCTTCAAAGACAGCTGATCCGTTTTCTTTTTGTGCATACACGATATAAGAGCCATCATCGACATGTTCGATGGTTGTTGTATTATTTGAGTTTACCGGTGAAGCGAGGCGAACCGAGGTCTTTTTCAATTGAGCGGCCGAGCTTAGAAATTCATTGAGCACCAGCTCCCTGGCTCCTGTATATTCCTGCAAAGCCTTCTCATAGTCATTTTTCTTAATTGCCGCTTGTTCTTTGGCTTTTTCGCTTGCTTGTAGCAAGGAGCTTAACCGGTGTTGGAATGCTTCGATCACATCCATTTCTTTGGTCTGGTCTTTGTACGCGATCTCGTTTACGAAACGCAAGTCCACGATATCTATTGAGAACTCCTCTGCAAGTTTCGATCTAATCAGTTCAACCTGGCCTTTTTTCAGCTCCTTGATGAAAAAGGAGAAATTTTCCGGCAGGAATCCTTTGTTGCTGATGGTCTTTCCTGCTTCAATTCCGTATTTTAGGGTGGCGGGATTTATCAGCTCCAGGATGAGCGAGGATGATGTAGGCATTTTATCATTGCCGATCTTCGGTGTGTATATGACAGAGCTGATGATGCGGTCTGAATTGTTGCTGGCGGTATAGTAAAAGTCTATCTCTCCCAGCGCGGATGATTCGGGCGAAATTTCAGCCGATGCCGAATCTACTCTCAGAATGATTTTCGATAGATACTCTGCCCGTATGGCATTGATCTCGTTTTTATAGGCCGTAGCGGTTTTCTCAAGGTGTTCCTTGGCTGA
>JAFGIF010000204.1 GCA_016929755.1 Deltaproteobacteria bacterium
AAGAAAGTGACAGCTTGATTTTATGGAGTACCTTACTCGAAAACGCGAATTGCCCGAAAAGCAGAAGGAAGGCAAGAAACGTATGAGAAGCCTCGGCGGGAATGCTATAATCCGGGAAATATTGCTGATTATATTACAACCAAAGGAGTAAATGTTGAAAAAGGAAACCAAAAAGAGTGTTGGTAAAGAGTGGGCTGAGGCCCTGATCATTGCCTTTATCATAGCCATGATAATTCGGGCTTTTTTGTTACAAGCCTATAGGATTCCCTCCTCCTCCATGGAAGACACCCTGTTAAAAGGGGACCATATTCTGGCGACCAAGTATAATTACGGGATGACCATCCCCTTTACCACCACCAAAATCTTGGGGACAGACCGGGTACCCAAGAGGAATGATATCATTATTTTCACCTTTCCCGGCAATCACAAAATGGATTTCGTGAAAAGGGTTATCGGTCTTCCCGGAGACATCATCGAGGTGCGGGACAAAGCAGTGTTTGTAAACGGCAAAGAGTATAAAACCGGGCACGAGAAGTATACGGATCCTTATATCATAAGCCAGGGACTTAACAAACGGCGTGATAATTTTGGGCCCGTAACGGTCCAGCCGCGGCATGTTTTCGTCATGGGCGACAACCGTGATCAGAGCTATGACAGCCGGTTCTGGGGAGAGGTGCCCATTGAAAACATCAAGGGCAAGTCCTTGATCATCTATTTTTCTTGGGACAGCGAGAGCCACTGGGTGCGTATGGGCAGGTTCTTACATCTGGTGCGTTAGAATGTGTTGAGCGGGGAAGCTGTGATGTTCAGGGGAGGATTGTAACATTTTAAAAACAACCACTCTTGGGAGATCAGCATGTGGATAAAGGGAGGGAGAATATTGGATGCCTCCGGCCGGACAGATGTATTCGGTGATATACACATCGAAGGAGAAAAGATCGCCGGAATCTATCCGGGCGGAACCAACAATGCCGCCGGCGAAATTATTGATGCAAAAGGCCTGTGGGTCATTCCCGGTCTGATTGATATGCATGTCCACCTGCGGGATCCCGGGTATGAACACAAAGAAGACCTTATGTCAGGCAGCCTTGCGGCGGCTTCCGGTGGGGTTTCGACTGTTTTATGCATGGCAAATACTCATCCGGTAAATGACAACCCATCGGTTACTAACTACATTGTTGAGAAAGCAAAAACCATTGGATTAGTGAGAATTCTGCCGACCGGGGCGGCAACAAGGGGTCTGGCAGGCAAAGATCTTGTCGATATAGCCGCCATGAAACGTTCCGGGGTCGCTGCTGTCTCCGATGACGGGATGGCCATCCAGGACAGCGCTGTTTTGGAAGGGGCTCTTCAAGAAGCATTCCGCTACGGTCTGCCGCTCATTTCGCACTGCCAGGACAGAAGCTTAAGCGGGCATGGCGTCATGAATGAGGGCGCCCTTTCCAGGGAACTGGGCCTTGAAGGCATCCCCAAAGCAGCAGAAGATGCTATGGTAAAGCGGGATGTGGAACTCGCAGAGAAGATCGGCAAACCGATACATATCACCCACATCGCAACCATGCGAAGCCTGGAAATCATCTCTGAAGCCAAGGACAGAGGCGTTGGCATTACCTGCGATGTAACCCCGCATCATCTGCTGCTGACCCAGGAGAGTATCCGCGGGCACGGCACCAATGCCAAGATGTACCCTCCCCTGCGGGACGAAGTGGACAGAATGGCCCTGATCGAGGGATTGCGAACATCAGTGATTGACTGTATTGCCAGCGATCATGCCCCGCATGCCAGGCATGAGAAAGCACTGGATTTCAAAGACGCTCCTTTTGGCATGCTGGGCCTGCAGACACTGCTGCCGGCTATCCTGAAAATTCATGTTGATTATCAGATTGATATATTGAATCTTTTGGCCTGCGTAACGATAAATCCTGCCAGGATTTTGCACATTGAGGGCGGAACGCTGCAGCCGGGAGAGCGTGCAGATATTACTATTGTGGATCCGAACCAAGCGTGGACTTTCAACAAACACCATATCGTCTCTAAATCAACCAACTCGGCCTTTATCGGGGCAACCTTTCCCGGGAAGGTGATTTTCACCATCGCCCGAGGCCGAATTATATATTCTCAAAATTAAACAGGGTTTCCTGAAAAAGGCAGGCATATTGTTCCGGGCATCAAAATTCATAAGCAAGCCGAGGTGTCATGCAAGACATCGATGATGTGTTCCGACTTCTGTCGGGCGTCATTCAGCAGCTTAAGAATCTTAAGGGCTTCACCTGCTCAACGCGACCCAGCAATTAGCGACCATGATCTTTCCGGCAAATGATAACATAAAGCTTTCGAATTTCTGCCGCTTCTCGTTATGTCGATACATCTGGCCCCTCAAAGGGCAAGCTTTTTGATAAAATGTGTCCATTACCCGTGAGTTTTATAATGGCAGCCTCTTCATTTAATCAATCAAGTTAGGTTTTATCAGAAGTCCCTACAGTAAATAAAATTTATTAGGTAGGGTTTTTTTCTGGTTAAATACATTCATGACAGTATTGACACTCAGCCATATTAAGCCTTTGATAATATTTCTGATTTTAAGCAATGCTTTATAAAGTTTTCTGTAGAAAACCCAGTCCTGCGGACGGGGATTAATGGTTTTAAAAAAAAGCAACAAAATAAGGGCGGGGGACATCTGATGGAAATTCCAATCTTTTTTCTTCACGGGCTTGGTTATGCGGGACTTCTTTTTCTGGTTTCGGCAGGACTCACTCTGATATTCGGCATGATGAACGTTCTAAATTTTGCCCATGCTGCCATGTATATGCTTGGTGCTTATTTTTCCTACTCCATCATGAATCATTTTACGGGACAGTTATGGCTTTCTCTCCTGATTGTTCCCGTGGTTCTATTCATACTGGGCGCCTTAATTCAGCGCTTTCTGCTGAGGCCTGTCAATAAACTTGGGCATGTTCATCAACTGCTCCTGACTTTTGGGTTGGCTTATATCATCAAGGAACTGGTGCAATGGTACTGGGGGAATTATCCCTTGGCCGTCAACGTTGGCGGGTTTCTGAACAGCACTATTCAGATCATTGGAATAACCTATCCCGTATACCGTATATTTATTTTCCTTTGCGCTATTTTTGTCGGAATAATCATGGCCTTTATTATCTATAAGACTCGTTTGGGGATCGTTATCCGGGCGGCTGTTAACGACAGCGAAATGGTCAACGCCCTGGGAGTGAATGTGCCTCTCGTATTCATGGGCGTATTTGCCTTCGGAACGGCACTTTCCGGATTTGCCGGAGTTATCGCCGCTCCTCTTCTTTCCGTTTTCCCCGGAATGGGCAATGAAATTCTGATCGATGCCTTTGTCGTGATCGTAATCGGCGGTTTCGGAAGCTTGGGAGGCGCCGTTGTGGCCTCTTTGATCATTGGCCAACTCCAGTCCTTTGGCGTTCTTCTTATCCCACAGTTGTCGATGGCCCTTGTTTACCTGCTCATGGTTACCGTTTTGATCATCAAGCCATCCGGACTATTTGGAGAGGATTCATTATGAAACAGCAAGGCATTATATTCACAAGCATAGGTGTATTAATCCTGGCGGGAGCCTTTATGCCCGCCATCCTTGAGCAGTATCATCTGTACATATTGACGGAAATAATCATTTTATCTCTTTTTGCCGTGAGTTACAATCTTCTTCTCGGTTATGCCGGCCTTTTGTCTTTTGGTCATGCCCTGTTCTTCGGAGTGTCAGGCTTCGCGACGGCCCTGGCGATCATTCATATTCCGGGTTTGACTATTTTGAGCTCTGTTCTGATCGGTTTTGCGGCAAGCATTATAGTCGGCTTTGTTATCGGCGGCCTGCTTCTAAAGCACAAAGGATCCTATTTTGCACTGCTGACCCTGGCCTTCAGTGCTCTCGTATATGCCGTAGCGGTAAAATGGTATTCCGTGACTGGCGGCGATAATGGGCTCAACATTACACGACCGGAACTAAATTTGGGATTTGCTTCAATTTCCATGGCCAGCATGGCACACTTTTATTATCTGACTCTTATCATTGTCGGCGCGACGATCGCTTTCTGCTGGTATTTTACACATACGGCCATGGGAAAAACAGTTTTGCTGATGCGTGAGAATGAGGAGAGAATGCAATTCCTTGGCTACAACACAAATATCACCCGCCTCATCCTGTTTACATTTAC
>JAFGIF010000205.1 GCA_016929755.1 Deltaproteobacteria bacterium
AAAGGCGTTTCCATTGCCTTATTAACGGATGTTTTGGCCAGCGCCATGGCTATGGGCCCTTTTGTGCAAAGTTCTTTTGCAACACTCTCCGCACTGGACATCAGTTCTTCATGAGCAACAACCCGGTTCACTAATCCGAACTCACAGGCTTCCTGAGCGGAGATCATTCTCCCGGAAAAAATCAAATCCTTGGCCCGTGCCATTCCAATAATACGCGGCAGACGCTGAGTACCGCCACCGCCCGGAATTATACCCAGGTTGATTTCCGGCTGTCCGAATTTGGCCCTTTCTGATGCAATGCGAAGATCGCAGGCCAGTGCCAGCTCGCATCCTCCTCCGAGGGCCAAGCCATTGACCGCTGCTATTACCGGCTGAGGAAGATCAACGATCTGGTTGAGCGGTTTCTGCCCGATCATTGCCAATGCCCGCGCTTCATGGGCCGGCAAAGGTTGCATGGCTGATATATCCGCCCCCGCCGCGAATGCCTTTTCTCCCGCACCGGTAATGATGAGCGCTCTTATGCTGCGGTCAGCAGCGATTTTTTCCAAAAGCCCGCTTAGTTCCTTATAAAGCTTTGGACTGAGCGCATTCAAAACCTTGGGACGATTTAATACAATTGTAGCGATTTGATCCTTACATTGAAAGAGTAGCGTTTCCATATCCGAAGTCCTTTCAGAGCACTTTTCTCGCTCAAACGTGCCTGTAATATGCCTAGCTATCCACCCGGATAAGTGCGGCATCACCCTGGGCCAAGCCGCCACAGATTCCGACAGCTCCCAGACCGCCACCCCTGCGCCGGAGTTCGTACATTACCGTCATAAGGATACGGGCCCCACTGGCACCCACCGGGTGCCCGATAGCAATGGCATCACCATTTACATTCGTCTTAGCCATCAGTTTCTGCCATCGCTCTTTGTTTCCATCTGCCAGAAAATTTGTCGATACAAGGGGCATTGCGGCAAAGGCCTCATTAATTTCAATAAGGTCTATCTCATCTATGGAAAGACCAGCACGAGATAGAGCCTGTTGGATGGCTATGCCCGGAACCTCGGCCATCTGGCGCGGTTCTCTGGCGACGGAGCCGAACGACAAAAGGGTGGCCAACGGCTCAATCCCGAGTAATTCCGCCTTGGCCCGTTTCATGATTATTATCGCAGATGCTCCCGCATCCAAACCCGGTGAATTTCCTGCTGTTACCGTTTGGCTACCATAGACCGTTTTCAGTTTGGCCAATCGTTCAATGGTTGTATCGGGTTTTGGAAATTCATCCTCTTCAAATAAGACTGCGGCTCCTTTTTTCTGAGGAATTTCAACCGGTGTTAGCTCTTCTCCGATTTTAAATTTTCCTGCTTTCTTAGCTTCCTGATACTTCATTTGCGATCCCAGCGCCCACTCATCCTGCATTTCGCGGGATATGCCGTAATCCAGCGAAACGTCGCCGGCATCGGCGGCCAGCGAATTAAATCCGACATACATTATCGGATTAAGGTGGTCGATCATTTCGGGCTTATCTAATCTGGTGCCCCATCGATGCCCGTTAAGTACCACTGGTGTATTGCTCATGTTCTCGGCGCCGACCGCCATACAGATTTCGGCCTCGTCAAGCACAATTGATTTCCGAGCCAGCTGGACCCCGGTAAGGGAGGAACAACAGGCCCTATCGACGGTGAGAGATACGATATCCGCCGGCAATCCTGCATTTAACAACGCCTGTCTGCCGATGACATTATATCTGAGAGCTGCCTCTGACTGGATGCACATCCCGTAGTAAAGTTCATCAATATCGCTTCCTGAAAGCCCTGCCCGCCTTAACACCTCTTTGATGACAACTCCGGCAAGATCAGAGCTGTGAATGTACCTCAGGGCTCCTCCGAACCTGCTAAACGGTGTTCTTGCAGCACTTACAACTACCAGATCATCCTTGTTTTTCATGCTTTCCTTTCTCCTATCCCAGCGGCAATCGCACAGCTCCATTGAAAATATTCTTTGTGACGCCGTCAAACATCATAATCATACCAGCCATTACCCGATTTTCTGCCGATTCTTCCGGCTGCCACCAGCTGCAAAAGAGCCTGCGGGGGTCTGTATCGTTCGCCATATACCTTTGCCAAGGCTTCACATATGGGCACCTCGATATCCAAACCGGAAAGATCGGCCAGTTCAAACTGTCCCATGGGATGTCCAAATGCCAGCCTGAGGGTTTTATCTATATCTTCTTTCGTGGCAACACCTTCTTCGAGAAGCCTGTAGCACTCAAGTCTCAGGGCAACCAGCACCCGCGTGCTGATAAATCCTTGAGAATCCCTGCATACAACAACCTCCTTGCCGACTGAGGCTGCAAATTGGCGGATTTGCTCCACGGTTTCATCAGATGTTTCCAACCCCCTCACAATCTCGATGAGTTTCATGATCACCGGAGGATTAAACCAATGCATTCCGATTACACGGCTTGGGTCTGCAACACCCGAAGCGATTGCCGTAATGCTGAACTGTGAAGTATTGGAGGCCAGTATCGCTTTTGGTTTACAAAAAGTATCGAGCTTCCCGAACAGTTGTTTTTTCAGCTCAAGGTTTTCGAGAACCGCCTCAATTACTACATCAGCATCTTTCAGCGCCTCTTTAAGTTCAGGCATGAAGGTTATGCGCCCGAGGATCTCTCTTTTGTCGTCAGCATTGATTTTTCCTTTCCTGATTATCCGATCGAGCGATGCGCTGATCGATGCTTTCGCCTTTTCCAAAATCTCTTCATTTATATCGTTAATCCACACCCTGTATCCAGGCGTCGAAACAACCTGAGCAATGCCGTTCCCCATTGTTCCCGCCCCGATAACAGCAACGTTTTGTATGTTCATTTCAGGTTCTCCTCCTTACCAAATTGAATAACCGCCATCTACGACTATGGTTTCGCCAGTAATATACCTTGAGGCACTGGAAGCTAGAAATATCGCCGTTCCAACGATTTCTTCGGGTTGTCCAAGCCTTTTGAAAGGGATCTTGGCTTGTAAAAAACGCGAATGGGCTTCATCCTGTTGCTGCATAGCCGTCATGTCGGTATTAAAAAAACCGGGCGCTATGCAGTTCACATTAATATTGAATCTGGCCCACTCCAACGCAAGAGCCCTCGTCATCTGAATCACCCCGGCCTTCGAGGTGCAGTAGTGCACGGCCATATTCGAAGCCATTTTTCCTAAAGCTGAAGAGATATTGATGATTTTCCCTTCGCCCTGCCTGATCATATGTGGACCGACTGCCTTTGCGGATAGAAAGTAAGACTTTACATTTGTATCAAGTACATCATCCCACTCTTTAATTGAAATATCGGTCGTCCGGTTCATGGGTGCTATGCCTGCATTATTAATAAGAACATCCACCCTTCCAAACTTTTCAAGTATGATTTTCACTGCATTTTCGATATCTTCCGGTTTTTTTACATCTGCCGGGATGGCCAGCGCGCAATGACCTCTGTCTATAATTTCGTTTGCCGTATCCTCGATCAGGCTCTTGGTTCGACTTATTACAACGACAGTCGCCCCGGCATCGGCCAGACCGACAGCCATAGCCCTGCCGAGCCCCTTGCTTCCACCGGTAACAATGGCTATTTTTTCAGACAAACCGAAAAAAAATTGTTTGCTCAAAAGATTTCTTTCCTTCCTGGCTTTCTCGTTTTTAACGCGTATCTTTCTTTTGCATGCGTTCTTTGATCATAAATTTTCATCTCGCAGCCTTTCATTTCGTCTTCGTTTTCTGATTTGAGCGTCGATACGGCATTTTGCAACGAATGTACCATTACAAATAATCTCGAGATAACCTAATGATACTAATATATTATATGAGAAACACGGCCACAGGCACATGTTACATTTGAAAAACGAACATGTTACACATTGAATCGTCGTGTTTCGTTTTGAACCCTTGATTTAAAAACACCTGCTCTTTCAGCATCCCAGTCCTCAACAATTACTCGCACTTTGCTTAGCGGCAATTGAATCTCGAAATCGCGAGAAAAACAAAGCATTGGCATCCTCCTTTTTACCCGAGCAAAACGTTTTGCTGTTTTATCAGCCCTTGTTTGTGGTATAAAGTTGAGCATTCTCAGCAGTAATTCGAATAAGGTGTCTAAACATGGATGACTTAAAACTCAAGTATAAAGAAGTTTTGGCACTGTGGAAAAAATTTATAAACAATGAACCCATCAACTATTCAGGAATTATTTCACAAGATATTCTTTCTGGTTGGGAACGCTGTAAAGAACTTGACGTTGATCCCTATATGCAGAAAGTCGCTTTTGTGCTCGACCGCGACGAACTGGTCGTGCGCTTGAGAAAAAATGAAGAGCTCATAGAAGTATGTACACCTTTCATGGAAAATCTCTACGCCCTGGTAAAGGGTTCGGGTTTTATTGTAGCGTTATTTGATTCGGAAGGGTTTCTTTTGCACATCATAGGCGACAAAAACATTCTTGATAACCTTACCATCGGAAATTTCGTGCTGGGTTCCTGCTGGAGAGAAGAAATCATGGGAACCAACGGAGTTGGCACGGTATTAAACACCGGCAAACCAAAACAAATTTTTGCCTGTGAACATTATGCAAAACTTGCACATAAATATACCTGCTCCGGTGCCCCTCTCCATAATCCAAATGGTGATGTCATCGGCGTGATCGATGTAACGGGTTTTTACTACAATGCAAATCCTCACACCCTGGGAATGGCAACTGCAGCCGCAACTGCCATTGATAATATTTTTGTGGTAAAACAAGCTTTTACACAGTGTCAAATCAGCGAAAATCTCCAGAAAACGGTTTTTTCATCCATCCCGGAAGCTTTAATTGCCATAGACAACAACGGTTTAATTACATTGCTCAATCATAATGCAGAGAAAATGCTCCAGCGTCCATCAAGTCAGATACTGGGGGAAAATTTTCTTGCGGTCTTTGGCCCAAAAAACGATCATTTTATTTCACTTGTGGATCATAACAGAGCTCTTACTGACAGAGAAGTGAGAATAACATTAAACAATGGCATGACCGCGGATTACACACTGACCTGCAATCCCATCCTTTCTCCTCAAAAACAGGTGACAGGAAAGATTATTATTCTTACGGAAATAAAAAGAACCAGGCAGTTGGTTACATCAATGATGGGCGCAAAGGCTAATTTTTTCTTTGAAGATATTATCGGGGGTAATCCATCTTTTTTGCAGAATATTGAATTGGCAAAAATAGCAGCCGGCAGTGATTCCAATGTGCTTCTCCTGGGACAAAGTGGCACGGGAAAAGACATTTTTGCCCAGGCCATTCACAATAAAAGTTACCGCAAAGACAGCCCCTATCTTGCCATAAATTGCGCAGCGATTCCCAGGGACCTGATTGCGAGTGAACTTTTCGGTTATGAAGAAGGCGCTTTCACCGGTTCGAAAAAAGGAGGGAATCCCGGTAAATTTGAACTCGCTGACGGGGGGACGATTTTTCTTGATGAAATTGGTGAAATGCCTTTGGAATCGCAATCTACTCTTTTACGGGTCATAGAAGAGAAGACTATTTTCAGGATCGGGGCAAAAAAAATACGGCATGTCGATGTAAGAATCATTGCTGCAACTAATAAAAATTTGCAGGAGGAACTGGAAAAAAGAACTTTCAGAGCGGATTTATTTTACCGTTTAAATGTTTTTACAATAAAGCTAGTTGCCCTGCGGGAGAGAGCAGACGACATTCCTCTGCTTGTAAAGTATTTCGTGAAAAATTTGGCCCGGAAAAATGGCAAGCAAATCAAAAAAATCCATCCTGATTTTATAACAGCACTGAAAAATCATTCTTGGCCCGGCAACGTCAGAGAACTTCAGAATTATATTGAGAGAGCTGTCAATATCACGCCAAATAATGAACTTGCGGCTAATTTACTGCCGCTTGAACTCATGAAAGGATTACACAAGGAACCGGAAAAATTTGAAATCGAAACGGTTTCATCTGAAAAAGTCCCTGATGAAACAAACCTGGAAGAGATTGAACGCAATTTAATCATCAATATGCTCAATGCTACCTGTCCCAGAAAAGAAATTGCCGAAAAATTAGGCATTTCAAGAACTACTTTATATAGAAAAATATTACAAATTACCAATCAATCAAGATTATAACAAGTTGGATTTAATAGATTAATTCCAGCAATATGCTTTCGGATATCATTCCTGAATTCTTGGATTTATAAAGATACTGTTGAAAAAAAGGCTTGTTCCGAAGTTTATGTCTTCCTATGGAAATCTTGCAAATATTACGCTAATCGCTATACTGAAAACATATCATTAATTCTATTATGAGGAGGTATTTCATGCACAACCCGGAAGCAACCCGGATGGCATTGTCCATTCTCAGAAGCGGGGAGGTGTTTCAGTGGTATGTAATCACGCTGCTGGCCTTGGTTGTATATGTGTATTGCAATGAACTATCAAAGAAAAACTGGAAGGGCATCGCGGCCGGTCTTTCCCTGTACATGGTGCACTGGCTGGCTGAAATCGTGAATGCACTGATCCAGCACTTTTCGGGCCATGCTCTGTGGACCGTACCGTCGGGCACCGCCTTTCTGATTCTTATCGGCGTGGGTGTAGAGCTCAGCTTTATGTTCTCAATTGCCGGGCTCGTCTTCAGCAAACTCCTGCCCGAAGATCCCAAGGCCAAGATTTTCGGTATCA
>JAFGIF010000206.1 GCA_016929755.1 Deltaproteobacteria bacterium
CAAATACATGGGGATGATGACCGCCGAGTGCTGCCGACAGAAGGGTCTCAGGACAGGTTCTCTTCAAAGAAAAACAAGCCCGGGGACAAGCATGGTGCAGAAACAGTCTCAGAGGAGAGCAAGAGCGGCCTGGGCGGAGGGTCGGTATTTACGATCGGTGACATAACCTTCGGGCTGGAGGTCTGCCTCGATCATGCTTACGACCGGCTGGACAAATACTACAAAACCCCTGAGATGGCCGGCAAGCAAAAACCCCAGATCCACCTGATCCCGTCCTGGGGCATGAGTATCGGCGGGGGTGCGATTTGCTGCCGGGATAAAGGGCTTGTATTCAATGTGGACGGGGCGCGGGGTGATTCTATCGTGCGGTTGAATGATAAGAAAGTCTCCTGCGATAATCACCCGGAACAGACCGGGACCGCCGGAGACCCTTGCCCGAAATGCAGAGTATACTACTGTCCTACTTGCTATAAGGCAACGAAAAAACTGTATCCTCAGAAGGACAAGCCTGCGAATAACAAATGTCCAACATGCAATACTGTTTTGAGTTCGCACGACTTTCCTGAAGATGCGCTCAAGCCGCTGGGGACTGCCGTAGACCCCATGGATAATCCGAAGACGGTAAAGATGAGCGGGTTCAAATGGTTCTCGGTTACACAGACAAACTATTTCATGAAAAAGGGGACAATTGTTGTGTACCGTACCCAAGATATCCCGGGTGTATAGACAGGGCCGGCAAGAAACCAGGAACCGGGTTGCAACAATCCTGTCGTATCAGGCAACAAACAAGTAAAATGTCGAGTTGCGCTTCCGGTTTTTTTCTTCATACAATACTCACGCTTGCAAGATCATAGGAGAACAACATGAGCACAATAATTCTGGACGGCAAGACCTTGGCTCTTCAGATAGAAAAAGAGCTTGCCGGTCGTGTCGAGAATATCAGGACCGCGAACAATGGCCGTCCTCCTGTTCTGGCAACTATCCTGGTCGGAGACGACCCGGCCTCGGCAACCTATGTCAGGATGAAGGGCAATGCCTGCTCTCGGGTGGGGATGGGTTCAATGAAGGTTCTTCTGCCGCAAGATACGACGACGGAAGAACTGCTGGCAGAGATTGACAAGTTGAATAAAAATAATGATGTGAACGGGATCTTACTGCAACACCCGGTCCCGTCACCAATTGATGAAAGGCTTTGCTTTGACCGCATCAGTATAGAAAAAGATGTGGACGGGGTAACGAGCCATGGATTTGGAAGAATGGCAATGGGTGAGAAGGCCTATGGTTCGGCAACGCCGGCGGGTATCATGCGATTGCTTGATTATTATGAAATACCTTTGAAAGGGAAACAGGCTGTGGTCGTCGGGCGAAGCCCGATTTTGGGCAAGCCTCTGGCCATGATGCTCCTCAATGCTCATGCCACCGTAACGATTTGTCATTCCAGAACAATGAATCTGCCGGATGTTGTCAGCCGGGCCGATATTGTTGTCGGTGCCGTGGGAAAGCCCGAATTTATCAAAGGGGCCTGGATTAAAAAAGGGGCTGTCGTTGTTGATGCAGGGTACCATCCCGGAGGTGTCGGCGATGTCGAATTGTCCGCTGTTGTGGATAAATGTCTGGCTTACACCCCTGTTCCGGGAGGCGTAGGCCCGATGACGATTGTAACCCTTATCGCCCAGACAGTTGAAGCTGCCGAGAGGAATATTTGATAGGCAAAAGGCCTGTATTTCGTAGCGAGAAAACAGTTCTGGTTTCAGTAATAAAACAATAATTGCGAATGTTTTGATGAAATACCGAAATATTTCTGCTGATAAGCTGACTTCACAGCAGAATACCATGCCAGATTAATTCCTCCTTCATGTTCATAACTAAACCATGCCATGGTCCTGAATTTTCTGTATATTCCACCTGCTTAGAAAGATTTATGACCTGACACTTCGATATGGTATTATATATGGGGATATATTGTAATAGTGTAAGGAGGTTTTATCATGATAGGGAAATCATGTTTTCACTTGATACGGAGATCGGGCCTGATAATTTCATTTTTCTGCGTTTTGTTGTTTTTTCTTTGCGGCTGTTTTGGTGATTCGAGTAACAGCCAGTCAGCAATATCAGAAGAACAGCCGGTAGCACCCAATGAAGTACCACTATACAATGATTGGGAAATAACCGAGAGCACACCGCTGCTGAACCCGGATGGGACGCTGGCCGCCTGGGGCTGGGCCAGGCATGCTCTTCTGGAATATGACCGTGATTTCATACAGCAAAGCCAGGCAGATCGTCTCAAGGAATGGGATTTCTTCTCCATATCATCCCCTGATTGTTATATGGAGATCACCCTGGCCGATATCACCTGGGCCGTGCTTGTCTCTGTGTCTCTGGTTGACTATCAGACAGGGCAGACTACTTCCAACCTGCGTTTTCTGCTCAATTCCGACCTTCTGAACCTGCCGCCGGAACCCTATGGCAGCACGCTGTTTGACAGATGGGGAGTGCATGTTTCATTCGCCTTTGAAGATGCAATCCGTACACTGAGCTTTGATTTTGCGCGGTCGCTGCTTTTCGGCCCCCCCATCAGCGGAGAGGTTGAGATCCTGGATGATCCCCAAGATGAGAGCCTTGTCACTGCCATGCCGTTTTACCAGCCGGATATTTTCTTCTATACAAATAAGATTGTGGCCCTGCCGGCTTGCGGGAGTGTCGAGGCAGATGGCAGAGTTTACACGTTTCCACAGGGCGAATCCTATGCTGTGCTCGATTGGGGCAGGGGCGTGTGGCCCGAAGAATTTGTCTGGGGCTGGGCCGTTGCCGCCGGAGAGGTGGACGGGAAACGCCTGGGCTTTAATATCGGATTCGGTGACGAAGACAATTCCCGGGCCAGTGGAAATTCCGTGGTGTACGATGGGGTTTTGCACAAACTGGGCGAGATCGACTGGACCTACGATCCCCAAGACATCATGCAGCCCTGGCATTTCAAAAGCTTGGACGGCCGGTTCGATATGGTTCTGGAACCTTTCTTTGACCAGTCAAACAAAATCGATCTCATTATTTACTTCATGGACACGATCAAGGTACATGGCAATGTTTCCGGACATGTTGTACTGGACGATGGACCCGTAGTCGAGATTCACAATTTCCTTGGTTTTGCAGAGCATGCCTTTCAGAAGTGGTAACCGGCAGGGATAAGAAAGCAATTGGGGTTGAGCGTTTGAAAAAAATCAGTGACTGGGCTTGCCTTTTTACTTTCCGCAATCCATTATGATTAAACGTATGGACTGGGAATTGAAAGCAGCATTGCAGGGGTTCAGATATGGCTGAAAGCTCCGATAAAATAACCGCAGCAGCTTGTTCACGGCAGGATTGTAACGGGTGTGAGATCCAGGGAAAATTGTTGTGTGTTCACACATCCAGAGACCTTATGGATTTTTTCGTGCTGTTTATGGGCTGGGTGATCCCGTTTTTATCCGGGATGATCATCGCTGAATACTGGACAGGGCTGGCTGTATGGGTTGCTCTGGCAATTATCTTTTTTGGTTATGTCGAGGCACTGGTGCTTTGCCGCCACTGTCCGCACTATATGGAGGATGGTTTTCTCCTTAGCTGCCATGCCAATTGGGGGCTGCCCAAAATACCCCACTTGAATCCACGGCCCATGAATATGGCGGAAAAAATCGTCTGGCTGGGATACGTGGCTCTGCTTTTTCTCTATTATATCCCGTTTTTTGTCATAAGCGGGCAATGGCTGCTTATGATTTTAACTACATCAGCTTTGGTCGTGGCCGGATGGACATTGTGGCGAACCCAATGCAATCGCTGCTACAATCTTTCATGTCCGATCAACTGCGTACCCGAGGATGTCAGGGATGTTTTTTTCAGAAACTATCCGGAATACGCCAGGGTCTGGGGTAAGAATGATCAAAACAGAACCTGACATTAACATGCACCCGGAGGTTACAGACTCCGGCAAAACAATGATGGAGATCCTATGAGGCTGACAAATGTTATTTTAGGCTTACTATTGCTTGTTTTCGGGCGAAAGCTTTTTTGGCTTTTTATTGCAATTGCAGGGTTCCTTGTCGGGATGGAAATTGCAGGGTTATTTCTGGCCGGACAACCGCAATGGATATGGATTCTGGTTGCCTTGTGCGCCGGTCTGGCCGGTGGTTTACTGGCGCTACTTCTCGGACGGGTTGCCTTTGCCCTTGCAGGTTTTTTTGCGGGGGCTTATCTCGCTGTGATTGTGGCACACTCGCTGGGTGCGGCAGTCGGCAGCACGGTTTTATTTTTTGCGGGCGGGCTGATCGGGGCCGTCTTCGCAGTGCTTCTTACGGACTGGGCTATCATCATTCTGTCGTGCCTGGTAGGCGCCGGAGCCATCGTTGAAGCCCTGGAATTAACCCGGATGATCAGCGCTATCGTATGCACTGCCTTGGTGATAGCCGGCGCCATTGTTCAGGCACGTCTCATGGCCGGTTCGCATAAACGATGAAGACATCCTGCATAATTTTTTAAAGCACTTGCATGTAAATAATTCGGAGCAAACAGCAAGTACGCGCTGCAGATCCCACGCAGGTGCACTATGAAAGCAGGGCCTGCAATTCTTCCTGGATGTACCTGAGCCTGTCGATGTCCTCGTCGCTGATCTTTGCCCGGGTCGTTTCTTTCTCAATACGTTGTTTCAGTGTGGCAAACTCCTTTTCAACATCTCTTAAAGCATTGACCATGTCTGCTCTGGGGTCGGACGGAGCCTCCTTTGCGACAGGGATCTCATGGGTGAATGCTTTCGGTTTGAGCAGCAGGGTTTCTTTCCACTGGGGCACATATGTCTCGAGGCCGAGCTGTTTATGCACTATTTGTGCGAATTCCTGGCTCACAGAAGCCTCACCATGCACGACGAAGACCCGCGGTTTTGACTCTGCAAAATTTCCCACCCAATCAAGCAGCCCTTTCTGGTCGGCATGCGCAGAAAAGCCGCCGATGGTAAAAACCCGTGCCTTTACAGCCACATCCTCTCCGAAGATCTTGACGGATTTATGACCGTCGACAATTTTTCTTCCTGTTGTTCCGTTGGCCTGGAACCCGACGATCACTATGCTTGCCCCTTCACGCCAGAGATTGTGCTTGAGATGATGCTTGATTCTGCCTGCCGTGCACATGCCGCTTCCTGCAATGATAATGGCAGAGTCCCTGCTTTCGTTGATCGCTATGGATTCTCTTGTGTTTTCAGTATATTGCAAATTGGGTATGCTGAAAGGATCATAGCCTTCGTTCACGATGACCATGGCCTCTTCATCGTAGTACTTCTTGTTTTTCCGAAAGATCTCGGTCGCCTTTATGGCAAGGGGGCTGTCGAGATAAATCGGGATATCAGGCAACTTTCCCTGGCGGTAGAACTCGCTTAATATATAGATGATCTCCTGGGTTCTCTCAACCGCGAAGGCGGGAATGATGATCTTTTCATTGTTCGATACGGCGAAGTTGATCGCTTCTAAAAGCTCGGCTTTGCTGTCGTCAAACGATTTGTGCAGCCTGTTGCCGTAGGTTGATTCCACGAACAGATAGTCGGCATTATATAGCTCGCGCGGGTCCTTGAGGATCAGCTGGTTCGATTTTCCGATGTCTCCCGAGAAGACAATCTTTATCTGCTGCCGGCCGTCTTTGATCCACAACTCAAGGATGGATGATCCGAGGATATGCCCCGCATTCCTCAAGCGAACCTGGATACCTTCTTCAACATTGATGATTTCGTCTCTCTCTGCCGGGACAAAGCATTGCAGGCTTCTTAGTGCGTCTTCAGTGGAATACAGCGGCGCTATCTCGCTCTTCGCTTTTCTCCTGTTTTTTCTTGTCTGCCAGAGAGCATCCATCTCCTGGATATGGGCTGAATCCAGAAGCATTATTTCACAGAGTTGGGCCGTGGGGGGTGAAGTTATTATGCGGCCTTTGAAACCGTCCCTTACCAGCTTTGGAATCCTGCCGCTGTGGTCGATGTGGGCATGGGTCAGAAGGAGTGTTCTTATCTGGGAAGGTATAAAGTCCCAGTCCTGCCAGTTGCGGAGTTCCATTTGCTTGCCTCCCTGAAACATTCCGCAGTCGACAAGCACCTTTTTGCCCAGTGTATTTTCAACGAGAAAATTTGATCCGGTTACAGATCCGGCAGCGCCAAGGCAGGTCACCTTTACCATGAATTGCTCCTTTCGTTTATCGAAATTTATTTACAATGTTTCTTATCAATAACCATGTTATTTCCATAGGATTATTGAGGACATATCACACATCTGCCAAAATCTGAAGTTGAATCGG
>JAFGIF010000029.1 GCA_016929755.1 Deltaproteobacteria bacterium
CAGGGCTTAAGCCCTTTTTTTGATGACGCTCTTCTCAAGGCGAAACTTACCAACCTGGCACGCTTTTTTTCCGAGCACGAAGGGGCCTTAATTATCACCGGGAATGATATCCGCCTACCCGAGGAAGCCAAACCGTATTCGGCATACTTCACACCCCCCGCCCCAACCAGGCAAGATTATGCCAGGCTTTTGAAAAGCATCTATAATGACCTGAAAGATCGAATGCCCCTCAAGGTTGATATGGACCGACAGGATATGAACAGGCTGCTCAACAACCTTCAAGGCCTGAGCCTTCTGGAGGCCGGGAAAATACTAACCAAGGCCATGATTGAAGATGGATCCTTAAGCCCGGACGACATCTCTCTTGTTGTTCAGGCCAAGAAATCCATTGTAGAACGTGACGGTTTGCTCGAGTATTTCCCCACCAGTGAGGGCCTGGCCGATATTGCTGATCTGAAAACCTTGAAGGCCTGGCTGGCCAAACGCAAGTCCATAATTATCAATTCACGCAAGGCCTCACAGTTTGGACTGATCTTTCCCAAAGGGATTCTTCTGCTGGGAGTGCCCGGATCGGGAAAGAGCCTGTGTGCCAAAGCCGTTGCCAGGGAATGGGGACTGCCGCTTTTGAAGATGGACCCTTCCGGGCTGTATAATAAATACATTGGTGAAAGCGAAAAAAACTTCAGCCGGGCCATGCAGGCTGCCGAAAAAATGGCCCCGGTCATTCTGTGGATTGATGAGATTGAAAAGGCCTTTGCCTCCGGCGGCAGCGAAGACGGTGGTGTATCCCAGCGCGTCCTGGGAATTTTTCTTTCCTGGATGCAGGAAAGAAAAGGAGAGGTTTTTGTGGTCGCCACCTGTAATGATGTGGCCAAGCTGCCACCTGAATTGCTGCGCAAGGGACGTTTTGATGAACTGTTTTTTGTGGACCTGCCCGATAATGAAACCCGTAGCGCGATTTTTAAAATTCATCTCAAAAAACGGGGGCGTGATCCGCAGTTGTTTGATTTTGGCGCTTTGGCAGAGGTTACGGATGGCTTCAGCGGGGCTGAAATCGAACAGGTCGTCATCTCTGCCCTGTATGATGCCTTTTCAGATGAAACCCCATTGAATACGGAGTTGCTCCTGGAAGAAGCCCGCAGAACCTACCCCTTATCCCGAACACGCGCAGAACATATCGAGGCGTTGCGAAAATGGGCCAGGGGAAGAACCGTAGGCGCCAACTGAGCTTGTGTGTGCCAAGCTCCATGGAGGACAATTATCTACGTGGCGAATGGCGGAATATTTGGTATGAATAATGATGAATGCTGCCCTGGCGAACAAGAAATTTCTTGCATTCATCACGGGTTTTAGCAATAAGAAAGTGACTTTGATTTAATTACATTCATATAAAGAAAAAAGATGCTTATACGAGATATTCATTCGGCAACCAAAATATCGTTCAGCTTTGAATTTTTTCCTCCGAAATCAGAGGATGCCTGGGAAGGCCTTTTCCAGACTGTTTCAAACCTTATGCCGTTGAAACCCTCCTGGGTGAGCGTAACCTATGGCGCAGGTGGTTCCACCCGCGAACGCACCCATGAGCTCGTATTGCGGATCAAAAAAGAAACGGATCTCACCGTTGTTTCACACCTGACATGCGTGGGATCTACGTGTCAGGAAATTGAGACAATCATAGAGCGATACAATGCCAGTGGTATCGAAAATATACTTGCATTGCGGGGCGACCCCCCTATTGGGCAGGATCGCTGGATCAAGGCAAAAGATGGGTTTGCCTATGCTACTGAACTGGTGGCATTTATAAAAAAGCATTATCCTCAGATGTGTGTCGGGGTTGCCGGCTTTCCCGAGGGGCATCCGGATACTCCCAACAGGATAGCGGAAATCGATTATCTCAAGGCTAAAATCGATGCCGGCGCAGACTATATTATCACCCAGCTCTTTTTCGATAACCGTGATTTCTATGACTTCTGTGAGCGTTGTGAACTGGCGGGCATCCACGTTCCCATTATTGCCGGAATCATGCCGGTGGTAACCCGCAAAGGGATGTCCCGCATGGCAGAACTCGCTGCCGGCGCACGTATACCTGCCCGGTTGCTGAAGGCTGTAAACCGGGCCACAACCGATGAATATGTTGAGAAAGTGGGCGTTCACTGGGCCACCGAACAGGTGCGCGACTTGGTTGACAACAAGGTGCGCGGAATTCATTTTTACACACTCAACAATGCCCGCGCTTCACTGCAAATCTATGAAACACTTGGCGTTCAGGACTCTCTGCAGCTGACCGAATGAATTTTTTAACATAGTAAAAACATATGGATTCTCGTCATTGAGCGTTTACAGAGATCCGGAGAATACGGCATATAATATCTCGTGATTTGACGAGGTCCTTCATGACAATTGTTGACAAGATCAATTAAATAGCTGAGATTAGGATAAACAAAGCACGAGACAAGAAGATCCGTAACAAGGAAAGGCATGGAATGTTGATTTATTCTTTGCAAGTGTACGGGGTTTAAGAAATGTTTTTAGATCGCAGGCAAAACAAACGCTACGAAGTTTCCTGGGATGCAAAACTGTTAGTCCAGTTCCCTGAATTCAGCGATCAGATGGTTGTAACCGTTGACAACATTTCCATAGGCGGTGCTCTTCTTCAATCCAAGAAAATTACCATCCAGGATCAACATCTGATCATCGGAGATCTGAAGCCGGAGTTGCTGCTCAGGATTGATCTGCCGGATGTTGCATTTGAATCAAGCTTTCGAATCGCATGGTATCGACATGTCGATGAAAAGAATTTTTTTGAAATCGGGATTGAATTCATCGATCTGTCCGATGCGAATCGCAAGGAGCTGCTGGGAGCGATCAAACAGTTGGGCGCAAAGTCTTAAGATCCATTCCATTGGTGTATCCCGACGTCAGCGTGTCATTTCTTTTGTAAAAAAGGCATACCTAGATTTGAGTGCCGGACATGCCGGAAAATATCAGGCTGACCATTGATCCTGTCCCGGGTCTGATCAGAAAGATCGCCGTACCTGCAAGCATCGGGTTTTTTTTCAACACCATGTTTAATGTTGTTGATACCTATTTTGCAGGCTGGATCTCAACCCAGGCCCTGGCCGCGTTATCACTTTCAATCCCGGTGTTTTTCATTATTATCGCCATGGGAAGCGGAATATCCACCGGAACAACAGCCCTGATTGCCAATGCCCTGGGTTCACGAAAACGTGAAAAAGCTCAAACGATCGCTATCCAGGGGATTAGCGGTGGTGTTCTGGTGGGGCTTGGCGTGACGGCTCTCGGCATGTATGTCACACCGAGGATATTCTGCCTGCTGGGTGCCTCAGGACTTTACCTCCATATCAGCATCGTCTATATGGACATCATTTTTGCAGGCACAGTGTTTTTCATGCTGAATTACATGTTCAATGCCATTTTGAACGCTCTTGGCGATACCCGGTCGTTTCGCAATTTTTTAATTATCGGGTTCGTTTTAAATATTGTTCTGGACCCGTGGTTTATTTACGGTGGGCTGGGTATCCCGCCGCTGAGGGTTGTCGGAATCGCACTGTCTACCGTGTTGATCCAGCTGGTGGGGTGTGGGTATCTGGGCTATAGAGTATACCGGACCCGCTTGATACGATTCGGGTCGGTGCTGGACGTTCTTCCCAGGATTGGACCATTAAAGGAAATCGCAGGGCAGGGATTGCCGGCAAGTTTCCACTATCTGACCATCGGCCTGGGATTTTTTGTTATTACGTATTTTATCAGTAAATTCGGAAAAGAAGCTGTGGCTGCTTATGGAATTGCAATACGAATTGAACAGATCGTACTGCTTCCCACAATCGGTTTGAATATAGCAACCTTGACGATTGTGGCCCAGAACAACGGGGCCAGCCTGTTTGGCCGCGTGAGGCAGACTGTTAACAAAGCCCTGTACTATGGAACGTTGTGCTGGGGTATTGGGATTATCTGGGTCATACTCTTTGCCCCGTACCTGATGGACCTGTTTACTGATAATCCCGAAGTAATCGCAATTGGTACTACCTACCTTCGAATTGCCGCCTGGGTATTTTATGCCTATGTGATCATATTTATTCATATTGCGGCACTCCAGGGCGTAAAACGGCCCATGTTCGGTGTGTATATCGGTCTGTTGCGGCAGATTGTGGCCCCGGTTATTGTCTTTTACGTGTTGTCTCAGGTGCTGGGATATGGGTTGCTGGGGATCTGGTGGGGGATTTTTGCAATCACCTGGATTGCCGCGCTTGTTACCGTAGCTTATACACGGCATGTTTTGAAACAAAATGAATTTCAGGCGGTATCGGCAGCGTAGAGATATGCAGAAAGATTCGTTGAAAATCCTTAAAAGAGCCAGGGCAGGCATCGATCGTCATTGGCTGATAGATCTGGCCAAATATGCAGCGTTTCTAACCATCATTACTGCAGGGATAAGCGTGGGAACCCAGCGTTTGGGGTACAATTGGCAGTGGTATCGGGTGCCGCGTTATCTTTACGTGATAGACAATGGTCGCTGCCTTGCCGGTCCACTGCTCCAGGGGCTGCTGATCACGTTTCGCATAGCCGGGATAAGCCTGATCCTGGCCTTCATTTTCGGGCTTGTTACCGCGGTCTTCAGGCTTTCCAGCTCGATTGTGGCCAAGGCGCTGGGGAGGGGATATGTTGAACTTATCCGCAATACCCCGTTGCTGGTTCAAATATTCTTCATGTATTTTGTGCTGTCTCCGATTCTGGGCATAAGCCCCTTTGCCTCGGCTGTTTTGGCCTTGAGTCTTTTTGAAGGATCATATGCGGCGGAAATCATGCGTTCCGGGATCGTTTCGATCGAAAGGGGCCAATGGGAGGCTGCCTACAGTTCCGGCTTGAGCGCCTTTGAGGTCTACCGCCATGTGGTTCTGCCACAGGCATTCAGACGCGTCCTTCCGCCGCTTACCAGCCAGGCAATCTCCCTGATCAAGGATTCTTCGCTGGTGAGCACCATTGCCATTTATGATTTGACCATGCAGGGCCAGAAGATAGTTTCCGAGACATTCCTGGC
>JAFGIF010000207.1 GCA_016929755.1 Deltaproteobacteria bacterium
ACCAAGTATCAGGTAGACCGATGTCCGTTCAAGATTACATCCCTGCTCCTGGGAGCACAACCTCGGATGTATGTGGGGGATGAGCCTGTCCAGGCCGTACATGACTGCTGAACCCAGAATCACACCCAGAACCGATATTACTGGAGATGACATGGCAAGACTTTCGGGTATGAGTTCCAGGAAAGAGATGCTCAGCATGACCCCGGCGGCAAAACAGAGCATATTACAGATATAATCGAAGGAAGGTATCTTTATTACGCCTATGGCCGAACCAATGACCGGGCCCAAAAAAGCTATGAGAACTATCCAGAATAGAGGATCCATAAGAACTACCCCCCGAATCAGCTTTTTACCAGTTGTTTTTTATCGTGCGCCTGGAAAAAGGTCCACCATATAAAATAGTTCAAATCATTGCATTGATGCTTTTCATATTCAATACAAAAGGCGATTCATCATTCAGCGGCACAGACGAACATTTTACATTTTTCATGTAATATCAAGTCGCCTCCCTATTTAAGAGCTATCCGAAACCTTTCTGATACGACACATGAAAGTACGGCCTGAAGGAGTACCGATGACTGGATTTCGCAGTTCATCGTCGGTCAGACGGTTAAGACTGCAATCCGGATCAATATCACCCCAACCCCAGGCGATCCGTATTACTCCAGGCTGCACAGACTCGTTCAGTTCCCCCTTCATTTTTATTCGACCCCGGGGTGTTTCTATCATAATCATATCTCCTGCGACTATACCATAAGCATCTGCATCGGATTTATGAATATCCACGATACAGCCTGCATTTTTTCGTGCGAGTGTTTTGACCTGATGGAACTGTGTATGGGTGAACCGATTGTCTCTCGCACCACTGATGCCCACAAAAGGATACTGGTCTTTCCGGTCATCAAAACTTATTGGATGGGTCAGGTATCCATTTAAATAGGGGGTGCCTGATAATCCGTTGGATGACAGGCGCCCGGAATGGAATTCCACCTTGCCGGAAGGTGTATTAAACCCATTTCTTTTATATTTCTCAAATTGGATCTCATCCGTTCTGATACCTTCCGGGTGCTCCCTAAGCATCTCAAACGTGATGCCGGCAGGTTCCAGTTGATAATTAATGGCTTCTTCCACGGTCTGCCAGGGAAATTCGGCTTCCAATCCTATCCGACGTCCCAGTTCGAATATTATCATCCAGTCCGGACGACTCTCCATGACTGGTTCAATCACGGAATCCTGTATACGGACTGGACTATTGCGTATGAAAGCGCGATTCAGCTGTTTCTTTTCAAAACAACCTGATGCAGGGAGTACTACATCGGCCATACGGGCCGTCCGTGTCATGAACATGTCTATTACCACAAGATAATCCAGTTTTTCCAATGCCTGTTCAACACGGTTTGAATCCATCATAGTCACTGCAGGATTGCCTGCCTGGGAGACAAGCATTTTTATTGGATAGGGCTTTTCATCCAGAATTGAATCAATTAAGCAGGACTGAACATGTTTACCCCAGGTTTCATGAAAGTTATTGAACAGCGTGTAGCCTCTGGTTATTGGCTGAATCTCCTCAGATATGCGATCCTTCAGTTGAATATTACGTACTCTGACCGGCTGAGGAATGAAGTCGCCGCCCTTAATGTCCAGATTTCCGGTCAAGGCCCTCAGTATGCATACAGATCTCGTAGCATCAAAGGTATCGAGCTGCATATCCAGTCCGTTACCATCGACTATACAAGCCGGGGCAGTTTTAGCGTAAAGATGTGCCGCTTTCCTGATCATCTCCGGATCAAGCCCGATACGCCCCGCGACCTTTTCTGCAGAAAATGGCTCTGCGGCCTGTCTTAAAAGCTCAAAGCCAGTTGTCCATTTGTCAACAAACGAGGCATCATAATAGTTTTTCGCGATGATCTCGTGAATCATTGCCATGGCTAAAAGACCATCATGGGCCGGCTTGATTTGCAGCCAGATATCCGCCTTTTCGGCTAAAAAGGTCTTAACAGGATCAACCACTATAAGAAAAGCACCGTTTTCCCTGGCCTGGAGAATGTTTTCAGCAGCACCGGGATTTGTATCCATATCATTCTTGCCCCAAATTATAATACATCGGGAGCTGGATATAAGCGGCATGGTCATAGCCCCGTATGTAACGGTATGGGCTAATTCACGGCCTACATGACATACTGAGCCGTTTCCGATAGTGTTGGGTGAACCGAAGGCATTCATCAGTCGGTTGACATAATCCCAGGGCGCCCCCCAATCAGCTGCCATACCTCGAAGCCAGCAGACGGATTCAGCACCGTAGTTGTTTTTAAAGAAGAGAAATCGTTCCGCTATCTTGTCTAACGCCTTATCCCACGAAACTTCCATGAATATGCCATTTTGGTCTTTCAATAAAGGTCTGGATAGCCGCCGGGGGGAATAGACAATATCTTTAGCCGCCTTTAACTTGGGACAGATCAATTGTCGGTCCTTTGGAAAAGCTGAATTTCTATGTGCAGATATCAACCGCCCGTTTTCAATTTCAGCAGTAACAGGACAGCATGATGAGCAGAGACGGCATATGGTATGTTTTTGCATGGTATTGTTCTCTTCATCTTAAATTATGTGGGGATGCAAGTATCAGGAGGTATTGCATACTACCTGACGGCTTTTATATAGCAGCTTCTGATCTGCTCAAAGTGGTTTTCGTGGGTTCTGATCTTCCACCATACATGTCCCTGGGATTCGATTGCCCATGGTGATGAGTTGCAAAATAAATGGTCGCTCAAAAAATGCATGATGTTATCAATCCCCCTGCCTGCAAACGGCCCATCATTCTTCCCTCCCAGCCAGTCATCAATCGCTGAGACCTCCGTAGACCAGGAAAAGGGGTCTGACAGGAGAAACTGGGCATCTTTCTTGCGTGTGATTCGATTCATCTCTTTTAGATGAGATATCGGCCTGGACAGCTTATCGACAAGATTCAGGGAGTAAAATGATGAAACTGTGCTGTTTTTAAAAGGAAGCATCTGAGCGTCGCCCAGGATGAATTCAGTTTTTTCATTATCCCAGGTTTCAGGCAGCGTGAGCCATGCTTCGCGATGGATAAAGCCCTCCTGCTTGAGTAATACATTCATATTGCGTTTTATCATCAATTCTCTGGCCGTTTTTATAAAGGCATGTGAATTATCAATACCGATGACAAAATCGCAAAAACGGCTCATTTCAAACGTGAAACGTCCAACAGCACATCCTGTATCCAGGGCTATTCCGGAATGAGGATTGATCAGGCCAGCCCAGTTAAGATAGGCATCAGAGGCAGATTCCTCGCCCATGATGTCTGCAAAGTGGCTCCATATATATGAGGAGACCACGGGCGGGGTTTCATATTTTTTTTCTGTTTTGGTTCTTATATGCGAAGAATTAGGGTCGAGATCAGCTATTCCGTCTTCGATGGGGTATATTCTTCCGCATCGGGGACACCTTAACTCTCCATTAATAATATCATTACCGTCGATACACGTAATTTTTTCCACCAGTTGAATTTCATCGGGAAGGCAGAGAGGGCATATTAGCATGGGCAATAGCCGTGTTTTCACGAAAAAGCTCCTTTAATAGTATTTTTTAAGAACACTCACCTTCATTAGAATGTAGAATGGGTGGTTCCAAAACGATTTAAATA
>JAFGIF010000208.1 GCA_016929755.1 Deltaproteobacteria bacterium
GGTGCCATTATCAGCTTCCTCAGTTAAATTTTCGTCTTCTTTGCCCAGATAGGCCTCAATCACTCGCGGGTCTCGATAGATCTCCTCGGGCCGGCCTTCTGAAATTTTACGCCCCCCATCCATTACCGTCACCCAGTCGGAAATACCCATAACCACATTCATATCATGCTCGATAAGCAGGATGGTGACATGCTCTTTAGCAATCAAATCTTGTAAAAATCTCATAAGATCTTTGGTCTCTCTGGGGTTCAGGCCGCTGCTGGGCTCGTCGAGTACCAGCAGAACAGGCTCCGAGGCCATAGCACGCGCAATTTCAAGCATGCGCTGGGACCCGTAAGGAATATTTTTAGCCAGTTCGTCCCGCACTTTCCATAAATCAATATGCTGTATACGGGATTCGGCGATATCTTTAATACGCTGCTCTTCCGCTTTCTGTTTGCGGGTCTTCACAATTGATGACCATACTCCGGATGTTGCCCGGCAGTGCTGGCCGGCCATAATATTTTCGAGACAGGTCATATCGGGAAACAGCCGTATATTCTGAAAGGTTCGGGCAATCCCCCTGGCTACTATTTTGTGCGGCTTGCGCCCGGTAATATTCTCGCCTTGAAACAAAACATCGCCGATCTCGGGGGTATAAATACCGGTTACCACATTAAAAACCGTTGTCTTGCCGGCACCGTTTGGCCCGATCAGACTGGAGATTTCTCCCTTGAGAACCTGGAGGTCAAAGCTGTTGACGGCTGTAAGACCACCGAATATTTTGGTGAGTCTCCGGGTTTCCAGAACAACCTCGCCATCTGAACGCCGCTTTTCTTTATACATCTCTGCTTTCCGCACCCCCCAGGAGCGACTTGAAAGATACCGCACCCCTTTTACGCGGCCAGGCCCCTCCCGGTCTGTACATCATCATCAGGATCATTGCCATTCCGAAGACCAGCATCCTGTACATGGCAAAGGGGCGGAAAACCTCGGGGAAAAGACTGATGAAGGCTGCTCCGATGATAACTCCGGGAATTGACCCCATGCCACCGATCAGCACAATGCAGAACATCAGACACGACTCCCAGAAGGTAAAACTCTCAGGGGAGACACACATCAGTTTGCTGGCATAAAGGTTTCCTGCTACACCCGCAAGCGCAGCCCCCAGAATAAATGCGAGCAGTTTATAGAACTTAACGTCGATGCCACTTGCCTTTGCAGCGATCTCATCCTCGCGGATATAATTCCAGGCCCGTCCGATGCGCGAATTCTGCAACCGGATCAACCCCCATATACTCAAGCCCACCACTATCCAGATCAGAAAATAATACTCGATCGAGGAATCTATCACAAACGGCCCGCCCAGCGATGGGAAATCTATCCCGTATACCCCGTTGGGGCCGCCGGTCAGATCAAAGGGATTATTTATAAGCGCAATGCGTACGATTTCGCCCATGCCCAAGGTTACAATCAAAAGATAATCTCCCTGCAGGTGAATGATCGGCGAACATACCAGATATGCGAAAAGGCCTGCAGCCACCGCGCTGATAGGCAGCAATACCAGAATGGGTATGCCATAGCGTGTATTCAGAATCGCCGTGGTATAAGCACCGATAGCATAAAACCCGGCATGCCCCAGATCAAAGAGCCCCACTTCCCCCAGAACAATGTTCAGGCTCAGGCCCAACAGGGCATAGATACCAAAGAAAAAGGCAACATCTATAATATAATTGCTGGCAACAAACGGAAAAACGCAAACAGCGCCAAAGATCAACACCAGCGTGGTCTTGTTTAATCCGAAGATTGTGTGTGTTTTCGAAGGCCCGATAGTGTCCATATCTCTATACTTTATCTGCCTGCTTTTCGCCCAAAAGACCTGTAGGCCGGAAGATCAAGACCAGAATCAGGATCAGAAAGACAAAAACATCCTTCCAGGCCGCAGAGATATAGGCGGCCCCGAACATCTCAAGCACACCTAGAATCAAACCTCCTACCATGGCACCCGGAATGTTTCCAATACCACCCAGAACAGAGGCCGTAAATGCTTTAAGCCCATAATTCCAGCCCATGGTAAAACTGATCTGGCGATAATACATGCCGACCATGATACCGGTTATGGCTCCCAGGGCAGGGCCGAGGGTAAAAACGAAGAGGATCACCTTATTTATGTTTATTCCCATCAAGGCAGTAGTATCACGGTCGAGGGCGGTTGCTCTGATGGCAGCTCCGAAGGTGGTCTTCTGTACAATGTAATACAGCCCTCCCATAAGGAAAAACGACATCACCAGGATCAACACCTGCAGCATGGTGAAGTGAATGCCGCCGAGCTGCATGTGGATGTTCGGGATGACCGCTGTTGGATAGGCCTGGAAGCGTGGTCCCCAGATGACCATGATCAGATTCTGCAGAAAAATTGAAGCGCCCAGCGCCGATACCACTGCGGGCAGGCGGCCGGCCGGATATACCGGTCGGTAGGCCAGTCTTTCAACAATGATACCGACAACGGCGAGACTGACCGCCGCGACCATCATCGCCACAATCAGTCCGCCCCACAATCCGAAATGCAGTGTCAAAAATGCAGAACCAAACACCAGCACGGTATACCCCAGGTACGAACCCAGGGTAAAAAAATCGCCATGGGCAAAATTGATCAGCTTCAATACGCCATAGACCATAGAATATCCCAAGGCTATAAGCGCATAGAAAGATCCGATGGTAAGCCCGTTAATCAGTTGCTCAAAAAATATCTGCATTCTTCTTCTTGTTGTTAAAACAAGTTTGTCAAGGGACTACTTCGATACGACAATATTTCCCTTTTCGTCAACCACATAAAGATAAAACGGCACACCTTCACGGTCGCCCTGCGCACTAAATCCGATCGGACCGGTTATCCCGGGCACGCCGTCAACTTTATCGCGCAGATATTCGGCCACAACTGTAGAATCGGTTGAACCGGACTTGTCAACAGCATAGGCGATGATATTGAGCGCATCAGCCGCATAAATCGGCCATGGACTGGAAGGGATCTCTCCAAACTTATCTTTATAGGCCTTCAGAAATTCTTTGGCTTGGGGGTATGGCAGATCGGCCGGCAGAGGCTCGTTGGTCATATAGCAGCCTTTTGCCAGGTCGATACCGGCAATTTTGACAAATTCATTGTTGATCGCAGCATTGCCGCCGACAAAAGGACAGGTAATCCCGATCTCCCTGGCCTGGGTTACAAGAAGAGCAGCCTCGGCATAATAGCCGGTAAAGTACCAAACATCCGGCTTTGTCTCCCGGAGCTTTGTCAGTGGCACATGAAAATCCTTCTCTCCGGGGGTAATGGCATCGTAGTAAACGACCTCAAGCGCTCCCTTATCGATCATCGGGTCAAGCGCCCGCTTGGTGTCTTCCGCCAGCCCCTTACCGAATGCCGTGTTATCGTGCATGACTGCAATGCGTTTGGCAGCGAACTTCGCAGGCACATAATCGGCAAAGAATTTACCCTGGGAATCATCCCGCCCGCAGGTGCGGAAGAAATACTTGAAATCTCTCTGCGTCAACCTTACGGCAGTTACTCCATAGCCGATGTTGACCTTCTTATACTTTTCATAAATATTAGAGGCCGGTTCGCACACCGAAGAACCATAGGTCGAGACAGCAGCAACAACATCCTTCTGTCCTACCAGTTTTGTGGCTGCCAGTGCACCTGTTTTCGGCTCACCGGCATCGTCAACCACCCGCAGTTCAATCGTCTTTCCCCCGAGAATCCCGCCTTTGTCATTGATGAGCTGGGCTGCGATCTCGCAGGACTGTTTTGCCATCTGTCCCTCATAGGCCCAGGGCCCGGTAATCGGCCCCTGCAGTCCGATCACCACCGTATCCTTTGCTGCCATGGCACTCCCCGGCATAAGCACCCATAGAAGAGCACCCATCATCAAAACCCATTTCATTCCTCTCATTTCAATTTCTCCTTTTATTTTTTAACTTTAACAAGCCCAAGCTTTTTACACCATGTATCTATATCTCTCTTTCCAATTCTGTGGTCTCTGTACCTCCTCTGGCAAAATCACCAGAATCGAGATACACACAGTATTAGAAAAATCCCAAAGAATGAAGCACTGAAATGATATTTTGTGCTAAAATATAATTTAAACAATTTCAACTATCCCCAGAATCTCATATCTATCAATATTTCAGACAATTAGAGAAAGACATATAATGGGCAGACTAAAGTTGTGTCAAGAAGAAAGTACTGAAGCCGGTTTCGACTGCGTATAAAAGCATATGATTCCGTATAGACTATTTATGACTGGAATAAACGCATAAATATGTTAAATACAGTGTTTAATGAAAACCGGGATCATTGAATTGCGTGAAAAACCAGGGCGACGGGATTGATAAGAAGTGTATAATCAGAACACATCGCATAAAACGAACTGCCGCCCTGGAAAGGGCGGCAGTTCTTCAGACATATCATTTTGCCTTATTTAAACTATTCTTACATCTGCTTTATTTCAGCCATTCATTTACCTTGTCGGGATTTTCCATGACCCAGCGCTTGGCTGATTCGGCCGGATCAGCACCGTCTGCATTCCATCCCATGATCTGGCCGATCTCAGGCAGTGACCAGTGGAAATTATCGAGGAATCGGTATACCTCGGGCATGTCTTTATCGAGACCCTTGCGGACGATTGTTCTGATTTCTTCTGCACCGCCATAAATCCCCTTTGGATCCTTGAGGTATTTGAGATCCCACCGCGCGAATTTCCAGTGAGGAGTCCAGCCGGTCACCGCAACCCATTCATTTTTCTTGATCTTGTCTTTCAGGACCGCGGTCATCATGGCTCCTGTGCCTTCCATCAGTTCTATCTTTGTCAGGCCGTAAACCTTAATGACTTTCTCGGTCTTGCTCATGATTCCGGCACCGGGATCGATACCGATGATTTTCCCGTCGAATTTGTCTGCATTATCATTCATTTCGGCGATGGAATCAATCGTGACATAGGTGGGCACAACCAGGCCTATTCCGGCACCTTCACAATTCGAGCCGAGATCGACCACTTTATCTTTGACCTTTTCCATGTAATGCCCGTGTGTAACAGGCAACCATGCTGTAACCATTCCATCCACGTCTCCACTGGCAATAGCCTGCCACATGGCAGCTGCGCTGACCGGTATAAGTTCAACCTCATAACCGAGTTTCTCTTCTAATACCACCTCGACCAGGTGGCTGCTGGCGGTAGCTCAAGACCATTCAACGTAGGCAATTTCAACTTTGCCTTTGGCTGCAAACGCACCCGGTACGAGCCCAACAAAAGATAACAGCGCGATAAAAATCGCTAAAAAACCGACTCTCTTCATACATTCCTCCTTGTATTTATATTGCGTCACAGTAGAACAGTTATTATTCTACTGGGTCTGCGCGTCATTATCCTTACTTGCGATTCGCTGCATAATCCGGTCTAGAATCATGGCAATAATGACAATTGCGATTCCTGCTTCAAATCCCCGATCGGGCTGAAGACGCTGGATCGCTTTCCATACTTCACCGCCAAGGCCTTTGGCCCCGATCATGGCGGCGATCACCACCATGGAAAGGGCCAGCATAATGGTCTGGTTAATTCCGGCCATAATGGTCGGGGTTGCCATTGGAAGCTGGAGTTTGAACAGCTTCTGACTCTTGGTGCTCCCGAATGCATCTGCGGCCTCAACAAGTTCCAGTGGCACCTGCTTAATTCCGAGGCAGGTCAGCCTGATGGACGGCGGCATGGCGAAAATCACCGTAGAAAAGATTGCACCGGTCGGCCCGAGACCAAATAACGGAATGGCAGGGATGAGGTAGACAAAGGCCGGCATGGTCTGCATAACATCAAGAATCGGCATTATGATGCGATAAGCGCTCTGATTCAGAGCTGCTAATATCCCCAGAGGCAAACCGATCAGAATTGCAATCAGGGTTGATATCAACACCAGGGCAATTGTGCTGGCAGTTGGTGCCCAGAGTCCCATGTTCCATATAAGAAGCAAGCCAATCAGCGTCAGCAGAATAACCCCTCTCCTCCGACTGAGATACCAGGCAATTGCCGTAAAAATGAGGATAAGAACCCAGGGCGGGAAAAACATCATTGCATTGACTAAAACCTTTATGCTGCTCTCGGTCACGTCTGAGAAACCCATGGTAATAAATGCAAAATGGTCGGTGAAGCGTTCTATAAACCATGCAATCGCCTGTCCGATCGGAATTTTAAGATGTTCCATTGTTATTCACTCCTTCGGAAAGTGCTGCCAGCAGGGAGCCCTTCACGATTACTCCCATCAATTTTTCTTGCTCATTCACAACAGCCAC
>JAFGIF010000209.1 GCA_016929755.1 Deltaproteobacteria bacterium
CGGCCTTCTACAAGATCTTTTTTGTAATAAGGGTAGAAAATCTGATCGAGCCTTCCCGGAGCATGTACGTTGAAGGGTATTGCCAGCTCCACGGCGGTCTTGATTGTCCAATACGACTGCACAGCCTCGCGGAACGTGCGTGGAGGATTGAAAGGAACGTGGTGGCAGATCTCCAGCATTTCGGAGAGGATTTTGGAGCGTTGTTGGTTCTGGGCTTTATAGAGTTCTTTTTTCAGTTTCTCAGCCAGTCGGCGGGTAAGTATCGATACCCCCTCAAGTGCGATATCGACTGACTTGACAAAGGCCCGTTCATCATCTGGTATATTTCCGTTTTGTTCAAGGATATTCTGAACATCCTGGCGCATGCCCGAAAGCCCTTTTTTCAGAAAGCTTTCATGATCAAGGATTAAGTGGCCCTGCCAGAGACCGATGGCCGAGCCTACAGATATAACCATATCATTGCGCGAGGTGGAGGAGGGCAGGGCAGCGTTAAAATCGGCCATGTCACCGCGGTGAAGATCGGCTTTATCCATTTCTGTCTTGATAAGATCAACAATGGTTTTGCCTTTCCAGAATGGCAAAAGCTCTTTCTGTAATATCTTCTTGTCTTCCGGCAGGATCTGATAGGGATTGATCCTGCGTTTATTCATAGTCTGGGTACCAATGCTGGGCATGGCAGTTCCGATTGCCTTGGTTTTTTTAAGGTTGCGGTAGAGCTCGAAAACGCCATGATGTTTAATCATATAGAGGACAAACCTGAGATTGGACTTTAACTGATGGAGAATCATGGAATAAGCATCAAGCTCTATTTCAAAGACATCATTAAAAAGTCCGCGTTCTATATCGATCGGAATTCCCATGAAGTACTCGGTCCAACCTCCGGCGATGCGATCGTCAGGGTCAATGCAAAAGTCCATGTTATCATAGACATGCTTCATGCAGAGAGCTACACGCTCCGCCAGAGAAATGCTGCTGTGTTGAGTTTCGCGCCACTTTTCGGTGTAGTATCGGGCACGCTGGATAGAGATAAATGGAACTTCATTAACAAAACGCCTGCGAAGCCTTGTGATCCTGTTATTGGCTTGCTGTTCTTTCATGAATATGCTCCTGTTCTTCTCGTCAATTGATATATAAATCGTTGTTGTCATGCCGGATTGATATAGCTGGAATTATAAATGAACGAGATTCAACTGTCAATATACAAGAAATGTTCTGCCTGATAAGAGAATAGAATATCAGAGAAGAAATCGGGTTTGCATAATAATAAAGTATTCCCGTGCCGGGGATGATCAAGTGGAACTTATGAGCCTGAAGAAAGTTCCTCCACGATCTTACGATGCATGGCTTCATTGATCGGAAAGAATGTAAGCGCGATCATCCCGAGTATGATGAAAATAAGTGGCACAAAGGTTACCATCAGCCTGATCCCCATTAGTGCTCGTGCGCTTTGTTCTGCGTTGGCAACATAACCTGCAAAGTCGAGTCCCCATCCGGCAATGAAACCGGAAATAGCCGAACCGAATTTAAAACAGAAGAAATAACATCCATACAGTGTGCCCTCCCTGCGCAGACCAGTTTTCCATTGTGAATATTCGACCGTATCAGGTATCATTGCCCAGGGGAGCTGGTAGAATGCAGGTATGCCTATCCCGGCGATTACAAAGAATACGAGGGTCAACATGAGATTTTTTTCTCCAAAGAAGAAAACGAAGACAAGCATTATCCCCAGGATACTCATTCCCAGATAGGAGGTGAATTTTTTGCTTTTGCGGTTGGAAATAAATACATACAGCGGCATGCAAAGGGCCGCTGTAACGAATAACGCCAGAAAGGCAATCGGGATGAACATTTCGGCATGCAGATTGTACTTGAAGTAATAGTTTATCACGGCGGCTATCAGGTTAATTGCCACCATATACAGGGTAGTGGAGATGGCCAGGATGATGAAGGGGTGGTTTACAGCAATAACCTTTAAATTTTGAGTTAAAGACTGATGCTCCTCTTTTATCTGAGCACCCCTCTCTTTGACTGTAAAGAAACTTACCAGAATAATTGCCACAATTAAGATTCCATAGATGAGGCCTACCATACGAAAACCGGTTGCTTCATCCGGGAAAAGAGCCACCAGTGGTTTGGTTGCGCCTGCGGCAAACAGGGTGCCGAGAAGACCAAACGTTTCTCTGAACCCTGTCAGGGTAGATCGCTCTTTGAAATCCATGGTGAGATCCGCTGTCATAGCTCCATAAGGCACGTTAACCACGGTAATTGCAGTAGAGAAGAAGATAAAGGTTGCATAGCCGTATATAATCCTTGTGTTTTCACTTAAGTCCGGCCCAAGAAAAAGCAGGAAAACGGACAATCCCAAAGGAAAAGAACCGAACAGCAGATATGGACGCAGGCGGCCCCAGCGCGTATTGGTGCGGTCGCTGATAACACCCATTAAGGGATCGCTGATAGCATCCCACAGCTTTGAAACCATGAATATAGATCCGGCGGCGGCTGCCGGGATCATGAATACATCCGTGAAAAAGTAGATCAGAAAAAGTGCGCAGACCTGGAAGCCCATGTTGTTTGCAAAATCACCGACTCCATAACCGAACTTCATTCCTAATGGAATAGTATTAGTGCTGGTGGAGGGGACTTTATCCATGCTTTATATAACCTCCTCATAGCAGGAAAAGCAGCGGCGCTGCTTAATTCCAAACTAGAAAATACAAATGAATATGATTCATTCGTAATGAATCCATCGAGTACTGTCAATCCTCTTTTTTCTAAATTGCGAGAGCGTTTGAGGTAATGACTCCAGTTGATGAATACATTTATCCACGCAATATTTTCTCAGCTGCCACGTTTGGCGATCTGTGCCACAATTTGCCTGTGCATTTTTTCATCGATGGGAAAGAATGACACCAGGATCATCCCGAATACGATAAATACCAACGGCACAAATGTTATCAAAATTCTGATGCCCATCAATGAACCTGCACTCTGTTC
>JAFGIF010000210.1 GCA_016929755.1 Deltaproteobacteria bacterium
AACATAAATGATTATTATATCGAACCCAGGCAGCGTAAAAAATTATTGAAACAGATAAAACACAATGGCATTGTCAGAAATTTTGAAACACGTTTGAAGAAGAAAGATGGATCCTCGATCTGGATATCAACCAATGCCAGTCTGTATAGAGATGACAACGGCAATGTCGAGGGGATAGAAGGCACTGCGCGGGATATTTCGATACGCAAGCAGATGGAAGAAGCGCTAAGACAGCGAGAGGAAACAATCAGTATTCAATATCGGGGGATACCCATTCCGACCTTTACCTGGCGAAGAAGTAAAAACGATTTCATATTAGTTAATTACAACAAAGCTGCCGAAGTATTTACAAAAGGATATATATCGTATTTTGTAGGGAAGTCCGCCAAAGAGCTTTATAAAAGAAGGCCGGATATCCTCAAGGATTTCGAGCGTTGTTATCGAACCAAGAGATTAATCAAACTGGAAACCCCTTACCGTATGTTTACCACGGATGAAGAAAAGTATATTGCCCTTACCATCGCATTTGTTCCGCCCGACATGGTCATGGTACATATGGAGGATATTACCGAAAGGAAGATGGCCGAAGAAAAGCTGAAGCGTTCGGAAAAGAATTTGCGCTTGCTGTCGGCACAGCTTTTATCAGCAAAAGAAAATGAGCGAAAACGCATCGCGCAGGAACTTCACGACAGCGTCGGTCAGTATCTTACAACGATCAAGTTTAAAAATGAAAATATTCTGAATAAAATGGAAAAACAGAATGTTGATTTTGATCTTCAATTACTGCGGGACAGTGTCCCGATTATCCAGGATGCAATCGATGAGGTCAGGAGGATCTCGATGGATCTCAGGCCTTCAACCTTGGATGATTTCGGGATTCTGGCTACTATCTCGTGGTTGATCAGAGAATTTCAATCCATTCATGCGAACATAACGGTTGAGACTACAATAGAAATCGAGGAAGAAGAGGTCCCCGAGGAATTAAAGGTCGTCATATTCCGGATTTTACAGGAAGGTCTTAACAATGTTGCTAAACACAGCCAGGCTCAAAGGGTGGAAGCTTTCCTTCTGAAGAAGGGAAATGCCATAGAACTATTAATCTCGGATGATGGAGTCGGATTTGATGTGCAGGAGACATTTATAAAAAATGATGCTCGTCAAGGCTTTGGTCTGACCAGCATGGAAGAGCGGGCGGAACTTTCGGGCGGCAGTTTTTTTGTCGAATCACAAACAGGAAAAGGCACCACCATCAAAATTTCGTGGCAAATTAACTGATAAAGGCATTATCTGGTAACCAGCCCCTTTTCAATGGCGAAGCTTGTCAGGGCCGAGGCGCTGTGTAAATCCAGTTTTTTCATGAGATTGTTTCTATGTTTTTCCACGGTTTTCACACTGATAAATAGGTAGTCTGCAATTTCCTTATTCTTGTAGCCCTCTGCAACCAGTTTTAAGACTTCCTTTTCCCGTACGGTCAACGTATCAAAGACCGAATTGACCCGGTGAGTTTCTTTACCGGACAGGTATCCGTTAATCACCTTGTCGGATATCCCGGGGGAGAGATAGGGTTTTCCCTCTATGACATGGAATATGGCATTGATCAGTTCAGCGTGGGTGGATTCCTTGAGCAAATAGCCGTTAGCGCCGGCCTTAAGGCTTTCCAGGACATATTCTTCGGTTTTGTGAACGGTTAACACCAGGACCATGGTTTCAGGAGACATTCTTTTTATATCTCTTATGGCATCGATGCCATTCATTCTGGGCATAGAAAGATCCATCAGGACCAGGTCAGGTTTTAACTCGTTAATTACCTTGATTGCTTCCAGGCCATCGCTGGCCTCGCCCACAATTTCAAGATTTGGTTCGGAGGATATCAGGGCTTTCAGTCCATCTCTGAGTATTGTGTGGTCTTCAGCAATGACAATCCTTTTTTTGTTATTCATTTCCGATTCCATATCTTTTACTTGTGCTTCGTTAAGATAAAGCTGAAAAACACCCTAATAAATAACTAAAGTAAAATCCAGTCAAAAATACGTACTTTACCCCATATCCTAATAACATGATTTTTTTATAATTAAGCTTACACGCAGGTAATAGATCTGCAATTTTTGATAAAAATTAATTTTACGAATCCCTATCCACCCAAATAAAGCCGGCGTAAGGCGTATGTCTTATGCCGGCTTTTTCTTTTCTACCTTTTCCGGTAATATATTCCCGTATCTTGTATCACAGTCATTTAGGGTTATTATTATACCAGAACAGTTCCCAAACATCCCGGATTACAGGGAGGCAAACATATGAGAGTCCGAATAATAGCTGTGATCATGCCGGTATTTCTGATTCTGTGTTCACTTGTTATGGCAGCCAAAGAACGCGGGCCCATGATGCCTATCGCGCCCTTGATGATCGAGCATCGCCTGATTGAGCGCATGGTAAACGTCGTTGAAGAGCAAACTGCACGTTTCAGGCAGACAGGCGAGGTGGATCTTGTTTTCCTGGATTCGCTGATAGATTTTATTCGTTTCTACGCCGACAAAGTACATCACGGCAAGGAAGAAAATATCCTGTTTGCCGAACTTAGAAAGAAAAACATAACTCCCGGTCATAAGGCTGTCATGGAAGAATTGCTGCAAGAGCATCGCCGGGCCCGAGCGCTGGTCGGTCAGTTAGATGCGGTTGCTGAGAGCTATCGGAGTGGTGATAAAGGGTCTCTGCCGGAAATCTGTACAATCCTTGAGGGCCTTACTTCACTCTATCGTGGGCACATCATCAAGGAGGACAGGCATTTTTTTCTTCCGGTTATGAATTATTTCAGCAAGGAAGAACAAAATGCCATGCTGCAGGAAATGTGGGAGTTTGATCGCACAATGATCCATGTAAAATACAAGGAAGTGGTTCGGCGCTCGGGTGAAAAAATCGGTAAATAATGATAAAATTTTTAAGATGATCAAGGAGAAAAGCATGTTGGATAAAATTTATTCTCTCATCTTGAATCGCCGCCAGTTTATCAAGGCCCTGGCCGGCACAGCGGTGCTTATGATGGCGGATCTTTTCGGAGTTTTCAATAAGATCCAAGCATCAGATAAGCCCCTTGGAGAAGCTGAAGCAGGCATGCGTTCATATGTCTGTACTGTTTGCGGATATATTTACGATCCGGCTGTAGGCGATCCGGGATCGGAAATTGTGCCGGGCACCCCTTTCGAAAAGCTGCCGGAATCATGGCTCTGTCCGTTATGCGGAGCTCCGAAATCAGCTTTTAATGTCTGGTGATAATTTTAGATATCCGGTAAAAAATAGAACATCTTTGAATTGTATTTTAATTTTCTTAAAAAGGAGGTTTCTAGTATGAGCGACCCGTATTCTGCGCGACCATGGTTGAAGTCTTACGACGAGCATGTACCCGAACGCCTGGATTATCCTGAGAAGACATATCCTCAGGTTTTTCGCGAGGTGCTTGAAAGGGTGCCGGACAGGGTGGCTGTAAACTACATGGGCGCTGAACTGACCTTCAGAGAACTGGATACCTGCGCCAATCAGTTCGCCCACTATCTCAAAAAACAGGGCGTTCTCAGTGGTGATGTAGTAGGTGTCAACCTGCCGAATCTGCCCGCCTACTTCATTTCCATTGTGGGTATTCAGAAGGCCGGTTGTGTGCTCACCGGGGTGAGCCCGTTGCTTCAGCCCGAGGAACTGGAATATCAACTTAATGATTCCGGGGCCAAGGTACTGGTCACGCTTGATTTGCTGTTCGCTGGTGTTGAAAAAGTCGTCAAAAAAACCGGGGTCAAGGCTGTAGCGGTTGCCGGCATTGCCGATTTTCTGCCCGGGCTGAAAAAATTCCTGGGCAAGCTTTTAAAGAAAATTCCCACCGGCACCATAAACCCCATCGATGGCATCGAGGTAGTAGGCTATCTGGATATTCTGAACACCATGCCCACAGACATGGTAGAAACAGATATAAAGCCTGAATCTCCCATGCTGATGCAGTATACCGGAGGCACCACCGGTCTGCCCAAGGGCGCAGTGCTGACTCACCGTAACATCGTTTCGCACATGCTGCAGCTCAATACATGGGCCGAGCTAAAAATGGGAGACGAAGGCACCATGCTCTCAGCCTTTCCGCTGTTTCATCAGGCTGGTCTCTTTATCGGGCTTGACAGCATGGCCTCCGGCCTCACCCAGATTGCCATACCCAATCCCCGTGATCTGGATTTTATTATCAAGGCCATGAAAAAGCACCGACCAACCACTGTTGTCAATGTGCCCACTATCTTCATAGAGTTGCTGAAGAAGCCTGAATTCAGAGCACTTGATTTTACTGCCCTCAAGTGGTGCGCCAGTGGAGCGGCCCCGTTTCCGCCCGAATATATCAAAGAGTTCGAAAAAGTAGTAGGCGAGGGCAAGCTGATCGAAGTATTGGGCATGACCGAAACCAGCCCGATTCTGGTGGGCCTGCCGCTTTACGGCAAGAAAAAGGCAGGTTCGGCCGGCATTCCGTTCCCTGATACGGATATCAAACTGGTGGACCCCACCACCGGCGAACTGGTTCCGATCGGAGATCCCGGCGAATTCGTGGCCCGGGGGCCGCAGGTTTTCACTATAGGCTACCACAACAAGCCCGAAGAGACTGCGCATACGCTTCGCGATGGCTGGATCTACACCGGCGATATCTGCACGATGGATGAAGACGGTTATTTCTACATCGTCGACCGTCTCAAGGACATGGTTAATGTGTCGGGTTTTAAGGTTTTCACCCGTGAGCTCGACGATGAGATCATGGAGCACCCCGATGTAGACCTGGCCGCTACAATCGGGCTGCCCAACCCTGAGCGGCCCGGATCAGAGATTGTGGCCACAGCAATCGTGCTCAGGCCGGGTGTAGAAAAAAGCGAGGAAACACAACAGATGATCCTCGATTACATCAAACAGAGAGTCGCTCCTTACAAGGTTCCCAAGCGCATCGACTTCATGGACGAGCTGCCGACCAGCGCTGTGGGCAAGGTGCTCAAGCGTGAGTTGCGCGAGATCATGAAGTAGAACGAAGAAATATTACGGAGATTCGTCCCAGGGT
>JAFGIF010000030.1 GCA_016929755.1 Deltaproteobacteria bacterium
CATAGTTGAAACACACCGAGCCGTGCGTGATGCTGTCACCGACACAGACGACTACGGTCTTGTCTGCATAGGCATCCTTTTGCTTAAGGAACCAGGCCGGGTTGTCGGCAGGCGGTTGCTGGAGCTTGTGTGCGGTATAGAAAATGTAGGTTGCCAAAACAACGATACAGATAAGGATTATGCCGATTATCTTTTTCATGAATACCCCCTCTTTACCTGATAAAATATTCTAATATGAATATCAAAGGCATCAGGAGTGTATTCTACTATGAAAGCACACACCATTAAAACTATTTATCGATCATGCTGCTGATTCGATGCTATCAAAGAACGAATGAACGAAATATCATCCCTTTACCCGAGTATACGTAATAATAAAGCATATGAATGCCCTGGCACAGATCAGATATAATCATAGACAACATGAAAAATTGTTATTACTATGAGGTCTTGCAAAAGCCCTCCGGGCATATACGCCGGTAAAATTTTGAAAGGCTGGAGAATGGCCTTAAGGGAAATATTTTTATGGCTGGTGGGGTTGGCATGTTTCTTTTTGGAATGGTTGGCTAGATGAGCGCTTCCGAGTATTCTTCGAATAGCAGCATCAATAGTTCCGGCGTTTCGCTGGGTGTAAAATTAGGATACGGGACAGGGGATTTCGCCTTGAACCTCGCTATGACCGGTACCAGCATTTTTCTGCTGTACTACTTTACCGACGTTTTTTTTATCTCGGCTTCTGCAGCCGGATTTATCCTGTTTTTTGCCAGAATAGTCGGAGCGGTCTGCGATCCTGCGATGGGCTATATCTCAGACCATACATCGTCAAGGCTAGGGAAAAAACGTCCATATCTGCTTATAGGGGCCCTGCCTCTGGGCGTGACATATTTTCTGATGTTTGCCTCTCCTTCTCTTAGCGAGCCTATGCGTGTGGTTTATGGCTTTGTAATATTCCTGCTGTTTTGGATTGCCATGAGCGTTATCAATATTCCCTATAGCTCTCTTACCGCGGTTCTGACCCAGGATACAAATGAACGTACCAGTATATCCGGTTACCGGATGATATTTGCTTTGCTGGGAACCTTGGGTGCGGCAGTAGCCACCATGCCGATCGTGCGATTACTGGCGGATCAAACCAGCGGATTTCGCCTGATGGGAGCAATCTATGGTGGTATTGTGGTCATTGCGATTCTGATTACGTTTGCAACCGTCAAGGAACGGATTTTTGATGAAGAAATCTACCACCTGTCAATCACAAATACCGTGAAGATGATTTTTGCCAATAAACCATTCCTGATTCTGGCCGTCACGGCCGTTCTCTACCAGCTGGCAATGAACATGCTGGCCTGTGTGGTGAATTATTATTTCAAATACAATCTTGGTGCCGAGCACATGATTCCGGTTGCCTTTCTTTCAATGTTTTCGGCCGCAATACTGGCTGTGCCGGTATTTGTCTATATTTCCAAGCGCAAAAGCAAACGCTATGCATATAATCTTGGTATGGGCATATTTGCTTTTGTGCTGATCCTTTTTTTCTTTCTGGGTGATGTGAGCATTGCTACGGCAATCGGGTTGCTTGTGGTGGCCGGCATCGGCATGTCAACCATCTTTTTCAGCCCATGGGCCATGATTCCCGACACAGTGGAATACTCACAATGGAAAACAGGGGTGCGCCGTGAAGGAATTCTCTATGGCTGTTTCACCCTGTGCGGCAAACTCGGCGGAGCAACGGCCGGTATTGTATCGGGATTCGGGCTTCACCTGACAGGATACATACCGAATATAACCCAGAGTGCAGCAACGCTTAGCGGTATTCGTCTGATGATGTCGATTTTGCCTGTGTTTTTTATCTTAATCGGCATGGTCTTGATGTCGTTCTATCCGATTGATGAAAAGATGCACAGAAAAATACTCGCTGAAATTAACAGTCATTAATATATCAAATACCCCAATCCTCGCTTAAGAAGATAATGTAAAATAAACTGCTTAATTTTTGGCAAAAAGCATAACCGACTATATTGACTTTGTTCAGACTGAAATTATTATAAATAAAATATTGATATTTTTGCTTTTTACTTAGCTTGGAATATTCCAATGGAATGATGATGTAGTGACCATTAATTGTTTTTGTTGGCCTGATGAAGATTGATTTTCGCAACAGGGAAGTCTTTCACCATCAGCTAAAGCGTAATGGGTTATTCAAAAAACATCAGAGAAAGGAGGCTTTATGATTTCTGAAACTTTGATTGATTTGATTCAGGATAGTGCTGACGAGTTGACAGGACGTTTGATTCACGATGTAATCAACAGGGAAGAGACCGAAGCATATGCCAGGTTGCCTGAAAAGGAGGTATACAAAAGGGCATATGAGGTCTACAGCCGGCTGGGATCATGGTTGAGCAAGGATACGCCAAAGGGTGAACTCAAGAATCACTACACTGAACTCGGCAGAGTTCGATGCAGGGAAGGTATTCCTCTGCACGAGGTTGTCATGGTTTTGATGTTGGTGAAGAGGCATTTGTGGCTGTATGTCCTTGAGACTCAGCTTCCAAATACATCCTATGAACTATATCAGAATCTAGAATTGAACAACCGGGTAGTGTTATTTTTTGACCGGGCTATTTTTTTCACAACCATGGGTTACGAGGAGGAGCTTAGGAAAGACATAGGAAGGGCAGCTCTAGCTGTAAATGATTAGACAATAGTCTTTGATTAAATTGAGAGTTTATGCGCTTCTGAAGCCGGATAGCTACAAGAAGTGCAAATGGGGTCTTGACATGATATCTGCAATTATCAATACGCCCGAGCCAATGGTAAAAGTCAGATTGGCAACGCCAAGGGATTCGATCCAGCCCACACTTGAGAGTCTGCAGGAAGCTGGCGTGGTGCATGTTGAAGAAGCCAAAGCGCTGGACCCTGTCGAGGAAAGCGCCATTGAGAAAGAATTTCAACTCGTCAAGGATGCCCTCACTTCGATTGATGAAATAATTGAACATCTTTCAGCGCCCCGCGAAGTCAGATTATCTGGAAGTCTTGCATCAAAATCGCTTTTTCAAATCATTTCCGGTGTGAAGACTACACACGAGAAATTCTCAGCGGTACACAGACAATATGAAGAGATAACACAGGAAATAGCTTCACGCCGGGAATTGGGCAAGCACCTGAGTTTGCTTTCCGGCACGATTGACATACCCCTGGCCGAGCTGGCCTATGCCGGGCCCTATCTTTTTACCAATGTTGTTGTGCTTCCACCTGGAGCGCAAGAGATTTTTATGAACATCGCCGGGCATCTTCTTTTTCACGAAACCACTGTTGAGGCAAGCGACGAGACACTGATTTACTTTATCGCCAGGACCGGTGACCGGGGTGAGATTGAGACGATGATCAGCGACAGCGGTGCAGAGGTGCTTCCCGTGGTACCAGAAGAAATGGGGCTGAGGGATTTCGTGCCTAGTAATTCTTTAAAAATAGAAATGCTTGAGATCGAACAAAACCAGATTCGGCAAAAAATCCAGGATATGGTTGTATCTAACCTGGAGCAGCTTGTATTGTCTCGCGAAGTTCTTCAATCTTATCAAGAGCGGCTTTCGGTGATGTCCCTGGTGTGCGAGGCGCACTATGTCTCGGTAATTGAGGGATGGGTGCCGCAGGGAAAGCTCGATGAGTTCGAGAAATATCTGGGGGAACCCTACATGCTACTGGAGAAGTCTTTCCCCGAAGAAGTGGACGAACCGCCTACCGAGCTGAAAAACCCGGCAGCGATCAGACCGTTCCAGGTTATCGTAAATCTGTTCAGTATCCCCAAATACGGAGACTGGGACCCGACACCGATCGTTGCATATTTTTTTGCATTTTTTTTCGGGCTGATGCTCAATGATACCGTATATGCGATCGGCCTGCTTCTGACGGCAAAGCTATTCCTCGACAAACTCGTTGACGATCCAGACTCTCCGGGTGTGAACCTCTTTCGCAATGTTCTCTATATAAGCGGTTCGGTAGCACTCATCTTCGGCCTTTTAAGCGGTATTTTTCTTGGTGATTTCTTACATAAATATTTCAATGTTGACCTTGAATCTCTGGCACTGGTTGCAGGGGTGCAGGAAAAACTTTCAGACCCCATCACCTTCATTGTCATCTCGCTTCTCATTGGCATGGTCCATGTGAACATTGCCCACATTCTCTCGCTGATCAGGGGGATTCACGAAGGGAATATCGGATTAATAGTGAGCAAAATAGGCCTTTTTATCTCAGAGGTTTTCGGAATTCCGTACATCTTCTGGGCCCTGCTGAATATCAAGATTCTGCCGCTGGAGGCCCAGGTCTATGCGGTTTTTGTCTATCCGCTTGCAATTGGGGTGGTCATTATCGTTATCAGTTCATTTATGCAGATGGGGTATCTGGGAGCCCTATTCTGGATCTTCGACCTTACCGGCTTTCTGGGTGACATCATGTCATACTCAAGACTGGCCGGTGTTGGTCTGGCCACATACTATCTGGCTTCGTCTTTCAACCTTCTCGCCGAATGGTTTTCTTCTATCCTCGCAAGTCTCATACCCGGCATAGCCGGTTTTATTATATCAATTATTGTTGGAACTATTCTTTTAGTTGTTCTTCACACCTTCAATATGCTTCTAAGCAGTCTTGCCGCTTTTATCCATTCACTCAGGCTGTGCTTTGTCGAGTTTCTTATGAAGTTCTACGAGGGCGGCGGGAGAGAGTATACGCCTTTTGTTGTGCAACACCGCAAGAAGGTGATGGTAGGTACCAGATCATAAAGTGAGGTGATAATATGAATGAATTACAGGCATTGGCTACTCTTGGAGGTTCTCTTGCATTAGTCGGTGGTCTGGCCGGTTCCGCCATAGGGATTGGTCTTGCAGCCACGGCCGGAGTGGGGACACTTTCTGAGGATTCAGGACAACTCAGAAATGTTGTTGTGCTCGCATCACTGCCCATGACACAGACGTTCTATGGTCTCATAATACTAATCATTGTTCTGACCGTTGTATTCCCCAACCTGCCGACTTCCGGACACTCGGGCATGGCAGTACTGGCAGTAGGAATCATGGGTGGGTCCGCCGAGGTTTTTTCTGCAATCTTCCAGGGATCTGTATGTGCCGCAGGCATTGCAATGTTACCGAAAACCAAGGGCCAGATACTCACGTCGTCAATGATGCTTGCCGTATTTGTCGAACTTATCGGGGTTCTGGGGCTGGTATTTGTCATCATGGCGTTCAGTATCCTGAAGTTTATGTAGGGTCGTTACCATGGAAAGCGATAAGATTAGGCAGGTTGTTCTAGAAAAAGCCAGGACTGAGGCGCAGCAAATTGTGGAAGAATCAAACGTCAAGGCCCGGCAGATGATTGAGCAGGAAAAAGAAAAGCAGTCTAAGCGGTTTTTTCAGGCGAAAAACACCATTCTCTCAGAAGCCCGACGAGAAGCGGCCAAGATAGAAGCCCAGGCCTCTTTACAAGCCCAACAGTCGGTGCTCAAACGCAAGGATGAAATTATTGAAGAAATCACCAAGCGGGTACAAGACGAGCTTGCCGGGAATGCAGCGAACCAGGAAATATTGGGCGGGTTGATGCAGGAAACCATCGACGCTTTGGGATCAGAGGGCAAGGTCAGGTTGTACGTTGCAGGCAAGGATCTTGACATTGTGAAAAGCCTGGTCGCTGCGGACAAACCATTGGTTAAGAGAATTATTGATATAAGTACGACGGATTGTACCGGCGGAGTCATTGCGATGGATGCTGATGGCCTGGTTGATATTGACAACACGTATGAAACAAGGCTTGAGATGCTGCTTCCGAAAGTGCTGCCCGAAATAGGCAGAAAGCTGTTCGGAGAAACCTAAGGATGAAGCTTGTAAGTCCCCGCTACGCCTTTTTGACTGCCTTTTTGAAAGGCCAGGAATCATGGATGCTTTCCTGGGAGCTTCTGGAAAAGATGATACAGTCAGCTACTGTTCCCGATGCCGTTGAGATTGTTCGAGAAACCGATATCGGCAGGTATCTGTCCGGGCAGTCTTTATCATCATTCAGTAAAGCTGATGAATGCTTGTGGGAATACCTGGGGATGTGCATCGAACGCTTTACCCGGTACAACCCGCCCGGAGACATGCTGCGCCTGTGCAGAGCATATGTGTTTAAATATGATATCGTGAATATCAAAAGCGCTATCAGGCGGATAAATTCGGAAAATAAAGTTTCCATGGTTCCTGTGGGCACAATCCATGATTCAGGATTACTCGATCATCTCTCAAATGCAAAAAGCACTGCAGATGTTGTCGGGGTGCTGGAAAAGATCAGGCTGGAAGAATATGCCGCGGCAGTCGGCTCTATCAAAGAAGACGATCTGAGATCATTGCTGGATACGGAGCGGAAACTGGAACAACTCTACCATATGCATCTCCTGAAGGCTTTGAAAACAATGAACGATGCTGCGGTTATAATCAAAGCGATCGGAATTACGATAGATCTTTTTAATTTGCGTCTTGTTTTTCGAACAGCTGCTGGTGATTCCGGAGCAATGCTGGAAAGATTCGTGCTGGATGGCGGATATACGTTTTCGGCCGAGGCTATACGAGTCCTGTTTTCAAGTAAAATTAACGAGCTGCCGGGCAGAATTGACCATAGCATGTATCATCAGATTGCCCGGGAAAGCATAAGACAATTTGAACATGACATGAACAGCACTGTGTTTGATCGTGTTATCGATAAAGAGGGCTTTGAGTTGCTCAATGATCTTCTTTCTCCCAGGGTGCTCAGCCCGCTCAATGCCCTTTGGTACTTGATGCTCAAGGAGTGGGAGATCAGAAATGTCAGACTGATCTTTAAGGCACTCTTTGAGGTGATGC
>JAFGIF010000211.1 GCA_016929755.1 Deltaproteobacteria bacterium
ATCTCGATTTGTTTGATGAAGAGCGCAATGATTCATGGTTGTATTCTTTTCGGCAAAAATTGAAGAAAAATAAAATTGTAAAAAAATTGGATAAATAATGTCCCAGGAGGTTAAGCAGAACAGGTTAGCGTTGTTGCCTTTAAATTGAAAGTATGCTCTATATTTTAGTTATAAACATATAGCGTCTCTGCACATTTCCTGCCACAGCTCATCGTCGGATGTATCGGTGATCTTTATTCCCGCTCCACCCTTTAACCGTTCAACTCTGGCAATAGTGCCGTTTATAGTCAGTGTTTTTGCGGGGAAGTATATTTTTATTGAAGATCCGATAAAATCATCAACTCTATTCTGCCTGATCTGTCCGAACATATTTGGTGATACAAGATACATTCCGGAAGGGCTGATGTCCTTTGTATATGCCCTGCCTTTCAAATACGTACCCATTTTCAGCAAGACACTGACTTTTACCCGTTTCCGATTTTCTCTTCTGCGTTCCTGATAGTCCAGGTTCATGTTTGCCTGCTGCATGCTGATTCCTCCTGTTGATAAAAAAATTAAACATTTTTTATCTTCACCACATTATCATGCAATAGTAATTTCCCTGATTGGTAAGAGGAAACACCATCAGGATCATAAATATTCAATTGCATGATGAATAGCCTCGATGTTCATTCTAGAACTCTTTTCGGCAAAGATAATAAATAACTGAACCATTTAATAATGTGTATGGTTTTGAAATGATATCTTTACTAAATCTTCCGGTGCTGCTGATGATGTTTTTCCTTAATTTATAATGATGATTTTGACCGCTATCCCATTCTTTTCATCTGTTTCCAATCGCCTATCAGCCGTTGAAAACCTGGGTTGAAATTCGGATCTTCGCTCAGGAAGATATCTGTTGTATTTGCGGGATGCTATAACCTGTCCAGTACATCGCACAGAAGTCGTACACCAAATCCGGTCCCGCCGGCGGTGCAGTACGCTCCCGCCTTTTTGGAATAAGCAGGGCCAGCAATATCGATATGTGCCCATCTGGTATTACCGACAAACTCCGAGAGGAAAAGGGCGGCTGTAATTGCTCCTCCGTAACGGGTGCCGGGCATATTGTTGATGTCTGCGAAGTCACTCTTGAGAAGTTCCTTATAATCCTCCGGCAGGGGCATCCGCCAGCAGCGCTCGAATGTCTTCTGACCCGAGGCGAGAATTTCTGCAGCCAGGGAATCATCAAATGTAAAAATTCCGGCGATCTTTTCACCAAGCGCAACCACACAAGCTCCGGTTAATGTGGCCAGATCAATCAGTGTGTCGGGTTTGTATTTTTCGATCGCATAGGATATCGCATCAATTAAAATCAGCCTGCCCTCGGCATCGGTATTTCCTATTTCAACGGTTTTGCCTGCATATGTTTTAACGATATCGCCGGGCCTGGTTGCGCTGCCGGAGGGCATGTTTTCCACCAGCGGCAGGACACCGATGATTTTGATCCCGCTTTTGAGCCGGGCCGCACTTATCAGTGTTGCCGCCACCGCGGCTGCACCGGACATATCCGTCTTCATTCCATCGAGACCCTCTGTCGGTTTTATATTGATGCCACCTGAATCAAAGGTAACTCCTTTGCCCACTAAGACCAGCGATTTCTTAGCAGACCTGGGGTCATACTCAAGAACCATCAGTCTTGGTTTGCTGTCGCTTCCCGCAGCAACGGCCAGCAGGGCACCGAAACCTCCTTTCTGCAGATCCTTTTCGTCTAGGATTTCAATCTTTAATTTGACTTTACGTGCCTCGTTTTCAATCAGTCGGGCAAAGGCTTCAGGCCTTTTGTCATTGGCTGGCATGGAAACCCAGTTACGGGCCAGGATTGAGCCCCGGCAAATGGTTTCTATTTTTGGCGGCAGGTATTTGTGCCTGCTTGCGGTATCCGGTGTTACCAGCAAGTGTATGTTTTGGAGCACGCTTTGTTTTTTTTCCTGTTTGTACATGTCGAATATATGATTGGAAAGGCATGCCCCTTCAAGCATGGCCTCAATCATTGTGGTGACATCCATATGCAGGGCATCAGCTGATGGTACAGCTATAACAACTTCTGCAAGATCCTTGTCTATGCATGTTCGTACAGCCTTGCCGGCTGTAGAGCGCAGGAGTTCATGATCGATTTTATCAGCCTTACCAAGACCCAGAAACATAACTCGTTCTGCGGCAATTTCAGTGAGATTGTATAAGATTAGTTCATTCTCTTTTACACCCCTGAACTCTTTATGCAGCATTGCTTTTTTAGTCAGAGATGAAAGGGCTAAGTCTTCATATATGTTTTTATCTTCGCAAACAGGAATTACAAGAGCCTCAAACACGGTTTTTTTAATATCAGAACTTGTTAGTTTCAGCATAATCTATGTCTCCTTTTGTAATGCAAATTGAATAGATACAAGATGTATCGATATGATTCTATCAGACACATCAATGCCGATGCAATACCGGGCAGATCAAAACCGGATGTTCCCGGCAGATACCATGCTGAAAAGCATGATAAGAACATGTCCCAAGGTGTTAGGCCGATATCGGACCGACCGTATTTATGTGCCGGGAGTGAAAGCAGATAAAATTGTTATTAAGAAAAACTTCTTGAGTATTTTCTGGTATGTGAGCTATGAACACAAGGTATTATGAAGACCGTAAATATCCCTGCAATTATGCGTGTCCTGAAAAAAGAGTTTGAATCAAACTCAATGCCTGTGGTTGATTTGATCGAAGAGCAGAGTGGTGATCCATTGAAAATTCTGATAGGTACGATACTATCAGCCAGGACTAAGGATGAGACCACCCGCGACGCTTCACAGCGGTTATTCTCTCAGGTCCATACAGTTGATGATCTGGACAAGCTAACTGAGAAGCATTTGCAGCAAATCATTTTTCCGGTAGGCTTCTACCGCACCAAGGCCAGGCATTTAAAGGAGTTGCCGTCCAAAATGCGGGAACTCTTCGATGGCAGGGTGCCTGATTCCCTTGAAGATCTGATGAAACTGCCGGGGGTGGGCCGAAAAACAGCCAATCTTGTAATGGCGATAGCCTTTAAGAAACCGGCCATATGTGTTGATACGCACGTACATCGCATTTGCAACCGCTTCGGCTATATCAATACGAAAACCCCGTTTGAGACAGAAATGGCTCTGAGAGAAAAGCTACCCAGAAAATACTGGCTGTTGTTCAACTCCTACCTGGTATCATTCGGCCAGAATACATGCAGGCCGGTCAGTCCCCGGTGTTCAGTCTGTCCTGTACAGGGTTTTTGCAATCAGGTCGGCGTTAAAAACATAAGCAAATCAAACCAGTAATATTATATTTAATCAAAAGCTTTGGGCTATTGCAGAACCTGGATTTTTGTCATATGTAGGATTCGTACGATTAAAACAGGATTCGCCTTGGAGATAAATTTATGCCACTGTATGAGTTTCGCTGTGAACAGTGCGGCAGTATTAGCGAGTTTCTCGCTAAAATGGGAGAGACGGGCGATGGTCTGATCTGTCCACACTGCGGAAGCAGTTCACTGGTCAAAAAGATGTCTGTGGCTGCATTACCATCGTTTTCTGCCCCTGATGCAGGCAAGACCTGTTGCGGCAGAGATGAGCGTTGCGACAGCCCGCCCTGCGGTACAAATCGCTGTTGCCGTGATAAATGATGAAAGACTGGAAAGATATGTACGTGCAATCAGATGCAGATATGGCAGAGGGGCCGCAACTATTCTACAATGCTATTGTTCTCAAACATTTTGTCGATCCGAAGAATGTGGGCGAGATGGATGCGGATGAGGCTGATGGATATGCCCTGGTTGGTGATCCGGTTTGCGGTGACCAGATGAAGTTATGGATAAAAGTTGAGAATGACATTATTACCGATATAAAGTTCAAGTCATTTGGCTGTCCGGGTGCTATCGCTACCAGCAGCATGGCGACCGAACTTGCCAGAGGCAAGAGCATACAAGATGCTGCTGAAATCACCGACGATGATGTTATCGAGGCCCTGGGCGGGATTCCCGAGCAGAAAAAACATTGTTCTCTGCTTGGAATCAACGCCTTGCAGAATGCCATTCATGATTACCTGTTAAAGAAAATGGAGTTTGAAGCACAAACAGACGACGAAGATGATTTACCTTGATCACAACGCAACGACGCCAGTTGCTAATGAAGTAATTGAAGCGATGAACATTGCTTTGCGCAAGCATTTCGGCAATCCATCCAGTTTTTACAATATAGCCCGCCAGGCTAGATCTATCCTGGAGATTTCGAGGCGCAGGGTCGCGGAAAGCATCGGTGCCGAACCTGAAGAATTAATTTTTACCAGCGGGGGCAGTGAATCGGATAATATGGCCCTCAGAGGTGTTGCCGGCGCTCTTAAGCAAAAAGGACGACATATCATCACCACTTCAATAGAACATCATGCAATTTTGAAAACCTGCAAGGACCTGGAAAAAGACGGATACAAAGTTTCTTATCTGCCTGTTGATTCTAACTGCCGGGTCGATCCGATGCAGGTTGAAAAGAGCATAACATCCGGGACAATTCTGATCAGTGTTATGTGTGCCAATAATGAAACCGGTGTTATTCAACCCCTTGAACAGATCGGGACCATTGCCCGTAATCACGGAATTGTATTTCATACCGATGCCGTGCAGGCCATAGGAAAGATCCCGTTCGATGTTAATGATTTGAGAGTTGATCTTGTGTCGATCTCAGGGCACAAGATATACGGGCCCAAGGGTGTGGGGGCACTCTACATTCGACGTGGCACGCCTATCTGTCCGACTATCACCGGGGGTTCACAGGAAAATGGCATGCGGGCCGGTACAGAAAATATTCCTGCGATCGTCGGATTTGCCGAGGCTGCTTCTCTGGCTGCAAGCACACTGGATGAGCATGCCCGCAAGACAGCAGAACTCAGGGATTTTCTGGAGGCGGAAATCTTTAAACGACTGGACGCAGTCTCGTTAAACGGGGGCGCAGCAGAGCGCCTGCCGAACACAACAAATATTTGTTTTGAGGGCATTGATGGCGAGTCGATCCTGCTGTATCTGGATCTGATGGGAATTTGCGCATCTTCCGGTTCGGCCTGCTCGACTGGTTCTGCCGAACCGTCGCACGTGCTGATGGCCATGGATATAGATCCCAGAACGGCACAGGGTTCAATCCGCTTTTCATTGGGAAAAGACAATACAAAACAGGAGATGGGTGCAACTCTCGACGCGCTGGCAAAGATCGTTCCAAAACTGCGTGCAATTTCGAGCCTGTAATTAGGATTTACTAAAAACAGTTGTTTTACTGGTGTCATGAAATTAAAGGGAAAAATATTACGAACAAATGGGAGATTGATATATGTTTGATTATGTAAAAGGTAGGGTTGGATTTATTCATGGCGGTCGCTATCCTCATTGTCATACGATAGTAATAAATGATCAGAAACGGGCTTTGATTGATGCTGCCAGCAGCGAGGAAAAGCTTCTTAAATTTCACCAGGAAAAACCGGTCGATATTCTGATTACCAGCCATGCTCATGAGGACCATATAATGTATAACTATCTCTTTCCCGAAGCATCATTTTGGGCGCATGAGGACGATGCCGTGGCATTTACGAATATCAACGCTCTGATTGAACCCTTTGCTCCTAGTGAAGAAGAAATAGAAATGTGGAAAGAATACCTTACCAAAGAATGTAATTATGTTCCCAGAAATCCGGATCGCCTGCTACATGAAGGTGATGTGCTTGACTTTGGTGAAACCACGGCAATTGTTGTTCATGCTCCCGGGCATACTTCCGGGCATTG
>JAFGIF010000212.1 GCA_016929755.1 Deltaproteobacteria bacterium
CCATACAATATTTTACTCTTCAAATTTTGTGCCAATAAAAAAAATTCACAATATCAAGCAGTTAACAATGTTAACGCATGGTAATGTTGTTTTATTACAACAGAACCATACAATTATTCAACAAAAATATCAAGCCGTATAAATAATATCAGGAAACTCTTGCAGGCAAAGGGAGCGATTCGATAATAATCCGCAAGTTTGCCGATACCTTTATTGATTGACTCAGATTGGCTCTTTGCACTACAATCCGAATCAGGGTATGCTTTTGTTTGTTGGCAGGTGTTTGATTGAACATCAATAGAGAAATTACAGGTGAAATCAAGATGAACCCGGCTGTATTCAGAGAATATGATATACGGGGAGTAGTGGGTCGCGATCTGGATGATGAATTCGTGCAGGGCCTGTCCCGTGCAATAGCTGCCTATTGGCGTGAGAGCGGAGTAGGGAAAGTGTGCCTTGGCATGGATGCCCGCCTGAGTTCTCCACGCTTCAAAGAGATTCTCACCAAAGGCATCGCGGACAGTGGGATTGATGTGGTTGATATCGGCCTGGCTCCAACCCCGGTGATGTATTTTGCTTTGTTTCGGCTCGATCTCGATGGAGGCATTGCCGTTACCGGATCACACAACCCCGCCGATAATAACGGCTTCAAGGTCGCCATGGGTAAAACCACCATATACGGGCAGGAGATTCAAAAGATTCGCAGTTATATGGAGCAGGGCCGTCGTGTAGAGGGAAAGGGCCATGTAGTCGCTTATGATATTATACCTGAGTATGTAGATGATGTTTTATCCCGCATTCTGAACTGCCCGAACAGGTTGCGTGTTATCATAGATCCGGGTAATGGAGTCAGTGGGGCGACGGCCATGGCCGTGCTGGATGCCCTGGGAATGAGTGTCAGGGGTATCTGCCTTGAGCCGGACGGCAACTTTCCGCATCATCATCCCGATCCTACCACCGAGCAGGGCATTGCCATGCTCAAAGATCAAGTTTTGCAAGAAGGTGCGGATATCGGGATCGGTTTCGACGGAGACGGCGACCGTATCGGGGTGATCGATGCCAGGGGCAATGTGGTCTACGGGGATATGATCACTGCAATTCTGGCCCGTTCGATTCTGGAAAATAAACAGGGGCAAAAGATCATCGGCGAGGTCAAGTGCTCGAAGGTGCTCTTTGATGAGGTGGCAAAAGCCGGCGGAATCCCGATTATGGGCAAAGTCGGACACTCCCTGATGAAGGCCCGGCTGACCCAGGAGCAGGCAGCTTTGGCAGGAGAGATGAGCGGACATATTTTCTTCAATGACCGCTGGTATGGCTTTGACGATGCAGTCTATGCAGCGGCCCGACTCATAGAAATCCTTTCCGCCCGCGATAATCCGCAGGCGGTATTCGACGCCTTGCCCAAGATGATTAATACCCCCGAGATCAGGGTTGATTGTCCTGACCGGATTAAATTCCAGGTAGTCGATGCTTTCAAGCTCTATGCACGCGAGCACTATGAGGACTGTATAGATATTGACGGGGTGCGTTTTGAAAACGGCCCTGTCTGGGGACTGGTAAGGCCCTCGAATACACAACCCGTAATTGTCCTGCGTTTTGAAGCCACGAGCGCCGATGAGTTGCAGGCCATCCAGGATGACACCAACACAAAACTTGTCGAGATTATGGGCCGTTTTGCATAGGAAACCATGGGTGGGGGGCTGTATTGTATGGATGGTGCAGATAGGGTATATATCTCAAATAAGCGGGAGCGATCAGGAGTTCGATTATGAATAAAAAGAAATCGTGTTGGATTGTTTTGGTGTGCGCTATTTTGATGGTGGTTGCTGCGCACAGTGCCTATGCCAAGGGCGTCTATGTGCGGGACTGGATTACCATAACGGTTAGAACGCGGCCATCCGAAGAGGCCAAAATTATTGCGATGGCCAACTCCAACGATTATCTTGAAGTCATTCAAGAGCAGCCACCCAACTGGACAAAAGTCAGAACATCAAGCGGCAGAGAGGGTTGGGCCCTTACCCGTTACCTGACCGAGGAGACGCCCAAGGCCCTGATCGTCGATCAGCTCAGTGAAAAAGTAAAAACCCAGGCGGAGAATATCCTGGCGTTTAGCGACGAGAACAAGCAATTGCAAAAGGAAAATCGGGAATTTCGATACAAGATAAGTAATATCACTAAAGGATTGGAAAAGTCCAAGAACGAGTATGAAGATCTCAAAAAGGCTTCAAGCGCCTATCTGGAACTGAAAGCGTCCTATGACAAGCTGGTGGAAGCCGACAAGGAACATCAGGATCAGATGAATGTACTTTCCAAGGAAAACAGCCGTCTCAAGACCTCGGAACGGATCAAGTTTACGCTGATCGGAGGCGGATTCGTGATCCTGGGATTGATCCTCGGCGTCTTCCTGCATGCCTTGAGTGCCAGACCAAAAAAATCAGGGTACAAGCTTTAAAAAAAGGATAGGATTCTATGTTGAAAAAATACGAGAAAATGAGTCAGAAAGTCAATATCACCGGAGTACTTGCCGCCCGTAACGCTATTTATCAATCGATCAATAAGACAAACCTGATTTACTATTCCGAATTGAGCAGGATTCTCGGGTGTGAGGCCTTTGTCAAGCATGAAAATCATAACCCCACCGGTTCATTCAAGATACGCGGGGCACTCAATTTCTTTAAAAATATATCCCGCCAGAACGTTGAAAACGGCGTGCTGGTATCGACCAGGGGCAATCATGGTCTGGCCATGGCCTGGGCCGCTCAGTGGTATCAGATCCCCTGCACGGTTGTCGTACCCGAAAATAACAATCCCGAGATCAATCGTACAATCGAAAATTTTGGAGCAGAATTGATCGAGCACGGGCATGATTTTTATGACGCCCAGTTTTTCTGCGACGAACTGGTTGCAAGCGCCGGGTATTACTACGTCGAACAGGGCAATGAACCTGAAATCCTCAATGGTGTCGGTACAATGGGGCTTGAAATATTCGAAAATCTGCCGGGGGTGGATGTCATTGTCTGTCCCATCGGGGGCGGCACAGGCTGTGCCTCCTTAATCAAGGTGGCGCAGGCCATCAATCCCGAGGTGGAGGTGATCGGAGTGCAGGCTGCCAAGGCACCGGCCTTTTATCAATCGTGGAAGCAGGGTGAATGGACAGTGCTTGATGAGGCGGAAACAATTGCAGACGGTCTTGCCGCCCGCAGTGTATTCCAGCTCCCCTTTGTTATCATGAAGGATTATATCCACGATGTGGTGCTGCTCAGCGAGGAGGAACTGCTTGAGGGAATCCGCATGGCCTTGATGAAAACTCATAATCTGGCGGAAACCGCCGGGGCTGCAGCCATCATGGGGGCGCTGAAGATCAGGGACAAACTTGCAGGCAAAAAGGTTGTAATGATTATGTCAGGCGGCAATATCGATCGGGAGCATCTGATCCAGGCCTTGTGCTAATCTTCGTCCTCCTCGCTTGCTTCAGTTGCCTTGTAGAAGCCGTGCCATTTGGAATCAATCTGAGCCTGAATCTCATTAATCTGAGCCTGTCCGAGTTTTTTGAAGCGAGTCTGTGAACGAAAGTATGTCTCCACAGGAAGCAGCTTGCGTTTTTCCAGGATTTTTTGCGAAGCTCCGGTAAAGGTGAGAGAGAAGTTAGAGATTTCATAGAGATCATAATAGCCGCTTTCCACTGCAAGTTTGCCTACCTTTACGCTATATCGCGGATCAAATCCCCAGCCGGGCGGGCAGGGCGTATGGATATTGATGTATTTTGTACCGGACATGGTCTTTGCTTTGCGGATTTTATCAAATAGGTCAAGCGGGTAGGCCGCTGAGCAGGTTGCCACGTAACTGATACCGTGTGCGGCCATGATGGCAGGAACATCCTTTTTACGCTGAAGTTTGCCTAATATAGGCGTATTCGCAGTCAGCGCTCCCTGGGGGGTTGTGCCGGAACGCTGCACTCCGGTATTCATGTAGCCTTCGTTGTCGTAGCACAGATAAATAAAATTATCCCCTCTCTCTGCAGCACCGGACAGAGACTGGATGCCGATATCGCTTGTGCCGCCGTCTCCGGCCCAGCCTGCTACCGTTATATCCTGCTTGCCGAGGGTTTTGAGTGCTCCAAGCACGCCTGTGGCTGCCGCGGCTGTGGACGCAAAGGTGACATTCAGGCAGGGCAGTTTGGTTGACGCTATGGGATAGAGACCCTGCAGCACGGTCAGACAGCTCGGAGGTACGATAAGAATGGTATTTTTCCCAAGGGCCTTGAGGCCGATCCGGTAGGCGATGGCAAGACCACATCCTGAACAGGCCCGTGTGCCCGGATGAACGAATTCCTCTTCCGGGAGATTAAGAATATTTGTTTTCACCTGCATTATTTCTCCTATAGTTTCAGCCCGATCCACTGTGGAGAATCTCCATCCGGAGGAGGGCTGGTACATAAATCCTTGAGGGTGGTGTAGAGGTCATGGGTTTTAATTTCCCTGCCGCCGAGTCCCACAATATAATTATATACCGCAGGTCTTTTAGGCGAGTGATAGAGGGCCGATTTGATATCGGAACACAGTGCGCCCTGATAACCATAGCTGATGGCTTTCTCAAAAACAATGAGACCTTGTGCCTCACCCAGGACTTCTCGGATGGCGTCAGCCGGGAAGGGTCGATATAGCCGCACCCCGACAACCCCGATCTTGATATTGTCCTCTCTGAGCATGTCGGCCACATCCCGAAGTTGATAAGAGAGTGATCCTAAACTTACTGCAATAAAATCAGCGTCGTCGGTTCGGTAGCGCTCCAGATAGGGATCATCTCCGCGGCCGAAGATTTCCTGGTAGCGCTGTTCAACATCAGCGGCTGCTTCTATGGCCCTTTGCATGTCTTCCTGGAGCAGATAACGAATTTCCATATAACCATGCGAGAGTTTACCGTGCACGTTGGTCCGGACATCCGGCAGGGTGACAGTGTTCAGATTGGCCGGATTCTTGGGGTCTAGGGCATATTGAGGATTGAAAGGGGGGAGAAAATCATTTACCCGGGCTTGTTCCGGCTGTTCAAACGGCATGTATGTATGTGAGAGAAGATAGCCGTCATAGCAGAGCATCACCGGCAGGCTGA
>JAFGIF010000213.1 GCA_016929755.1 Deltaproteobacteria bacterium
CTACCACAATCTTTATCGCAAGAGACTTTGCCGGGGCAAATTCCGCGACAATAAGCGCCCCATAATAATAAACAACTGGGAGGCGACCTATTTTGATTTTAAGCAGGACAAGCTTCTCGAGATAGCTCATCAGGCCGGCAAGCTCGGAATCGAGTTGTTTTTGCTGGACGACGGGTGGTTCGGCAAGCGTGACGATGACGAAAGCTCCTTAGGCGACTGGGTGGTAAACACCAAAAAACTGCCAAAAGGACTCGCTGGTCTTGGTGATAAAATCGTTTCCATGGGTATACAATTCGGAATCTGGGTCGAGCCTGAAATGATATCGGTCGACAGTAATCTCTACCGGGCACATCCAGACTGGTGCCTGCATGTGCCGGGCAGAAGGCGGACCGAGTCGAGAAATCAACTCGTTCTCGATCTTTGCCGTAGTGATGTCCGTGAAAAAATTATCTGCATGCTGAAATCAATCCTTGAAAACGCCCCGATCTCTTACGTGAAATGGGACATGAACCGCAACATGACCGAGATTCGTTCTGCCTCTCTTGATCCTGAACGCCAAGCCGAAACCGCCCACCGCTATATGCTGGGGCTATATCGAATTCTTGATGAAATCACATCCGCTTTTCCCGATGTCCTGTTCGAAAGCTGCTCCGGAGGCGGAGGCCGATATGATCCGGGAATGCTCTTCTATATGCCCCAGACATGGACCAGCGACAACACCGATGCCATCAACCGTCTGCTGATACAATACGGCACCAGCATGGCCTATCCCGCCAGCACCATGCTGGCTCATATTTCTGCGGTGCCAAATCACCAGGTTCATCGCAACGTGCCTCTTCTGACCAGAGCCCATGTAGCCATGTCCGGCAATCTCGGTTTTCAACTTGATATAACAAAGCTTACCTCCCAGGAAAAACAAGTCCTCAAAGAACAGATAGAAATCTACAAGCAAATCAGACCCATTATCCAGCAGGGGGACCTGTTCAGACTTCTCAATCCTTTTGAATGCAATCTGTGTGCGTGGATGTTTGTCACACCGGACAAAACCCGGGCAGTGCTTATGTATTGCAAGATACTGGCCGAGGGCCATGAACCCTTACGCTTTGTCAGACTTCAGGGATTGGACCCTGCCAAAGAATATCGTCTGCTCGGGACAGAAGAAATCTACCCCGGAGATGTCCTGTTGAATGCAGGCTTTCGCCTGCCCGTATTTATCGGCGATTTTCAAAGCGCCCTGCTTAGATTCCAGGCCATTTGATTTATCATCCTGTCCGGTAATGGATAAGGATTTTGTACATGTACAGGCATCCAGCCGTTATCTTGTTTTTCGTGGGCAGCCTGCGGATCAAAACCTTTTTTATGATTGACGGATACTGCCGCTTTAAAGATGCTTTCCTATTGCAAAAACAAACGTACTATGGTTTTTTGATAAAGCATGAAAAAAATAGGGGTAATATCCGACACTCATCTTCAGAAACCGGATAAACGCCTGGATACAATTGTATCAACCCATTTTCTTGATGTGGATATAATAATTCATGCCGGGGACATGGTCAATCTTGAAATTCTCGATCCCTTTTATGCCACCAATAAAGAGGTGATTGCCGTGGCGGGAAACATGGACAGCGCTGCGGTCCATGACACCTTTCCGATAAGACGAATCATTGAGATTGAAAACCTGACAATAGGTATTATTCACGGCTGGGGTGCACCCAAGGGACTGCGCACACGTATCAGATCTGCATTTGATCACGTGAATGCCATTATTTACGGCCATACGCACCATCCTTTTTGTGCAACTGAAGACAGAATTTTTTTCTTCAATCCCGGATCACCAACCGATTCCAGATTTACAAGCTCATCTTCGATCGGCATAATAGAAATTGATGACAAACACATACAAGGAGAAATTATCAATCTATGAAAAATATCTGGGCACCCTGGAGAGTCGAATATATCCTGGGCCCTAAAACTGAATCCTGCTTTCTCTGCAATGCTCCGAAAGAGGCTGATTCATTATTGGTCAGAAAGGGGACCTACTGTTTTGCAATTATGAACCGCTTTCCGTATACCACGGGTCATATAATGATCGCCCCCTACCGGCATATTCCTTATCTTACCGACTTGGACAACAACGAATCTTCAGAACTCATGATAATGCTCCAGAAACTCTCTGCCGCCATACGCACGGCTATGAATCCCGATGGGTTCAATGTCGGCTGCAATATCGGATCGGTTGCAGGTGCCGGCGTTGCAAGCCATATCCACTTTCACATAGTACCGAGATGGAATGGGGATACCAATTTCATGCCGGTTCTGTCCGATGTTCACATGATATCGGAACATCTTGAAAAGACCAGGAATAAGATTATGGAGGCTCTTGATTGATGTACCTCAAGTCCATAGCGTTGATAATCGTCCTTGTTGTAGGAATCCTGTTCGGCATCTCGAATCAGCAGGAAGCATCGTTTTACTTCCTGGGCTATTCAACCAGAGTATATCCTCTGTATCTGATCCTGTTTGCATCATTCTTTACAGGAGCCCTGGTGGCTTTTTTGTATAATATTATTGCAAAAAAGGAAATGACAACCCGGGAAAAACTCCTCCGAAACAGATTGCTAGACCTGGAAGAACGTTATAATAATCGATTGCATAAGATTTCTGCCGAAGAAAAAACACAAGATAGTGATGGAGAAGAACTTGATTCATCAACAAAAACGCCTCCCGAGCTGGCTCAGGAAGAATAAAGACTTAAGCGCCCTGCGTGAAACAAAAAAAAGTCTCAGAAAAGCCTCTCTGGCAACCGTATGTGAAGAGGCACGCTGCCCGAATATATGCGAATGTTTTGCAAAACCCACCGCTACTTTTTTAATCCTGGGAGATGTCTGCACCAGATCCTGCCGTTTCTGCTCAGTGAAAAAAGGAGTCCCCTCTCAAATTAATTCTGATGAACCATCCTTTGTGGCACAAGCTGCACTCGACTTGCGATTGGATCATGTGGTCATAACCTCGGTTTCGCGAGATGATCTACCGGATGGGGGTGCCGGGCAGTTTGCCGATACAGTCAAAGCTGTCAGGGCAAAATTGCCTCAGTCTACCATCGAAGTGCTCACCCCGGATTTCGGGGGGAACGAAGATCATCTTAGAACTGTTCTTGATGCCCGGCCGGATGTCTTTAATCATAACGTGGAAACAACATCCAGGCTCCACAGCACCCTCAGACCCGAGGCAAGCCTTTTCAGAAGTCTTGAAATCCTGCGCAAAGCAAAAAATGTATCTGAGAAAATAATCACCAAATCCGGTTTTATGGTCGGCCTGGGAGAATCTGAAACTGAGATCCATGAGCTTCTCTCGGCCCTCGAACATGCCCGCTGTGACATAGTGACCATCGGGCAATACATGCAGCCCACCAAGCAGCAGGTAGCGGTTGTCACCTACTGGATGCCTGAACAATTCGACCTTTGGGCAAATCTTGCGAAAACGCTTGGTATACGGTATGTTGTTTCAGGTCCTTTGGTCAGAAGTTCGTATCATGCCAAAGAGGCTCTCGAAGAGACGAGAACTTATGAACAGTAATTTTCACGAACATCGGGCACTTGAATTACTATGGATTTATTCAAAGTATTATCATCAATTGGCCGATTGAGTGATTTTAGGAAAAGGAGC
>JAFGIF010000214.1 GCA_016929755.1 Deltaproteobacteria bacterium
ATATCGAGATAGCCGTACCTGTGCATGGCGCCGTTTGCCCCAATAACTACCAGGGCTTTCATGCCGGGCAAATACTGGGTGCGGGCCAGTTCTTTCAACCGACCGGCTCCAAAAATCAGTCGGGTGGGAATAAAAAAAGTGAAATTTGAATTCATAAACGCTCCTTTTCAAGCAAATTGTATTTCAAGACGAAATGCAATTTGCACATAAGGGTTGTTCTCTCCCTGCCACAAAAAAACATGCAACCTTTTTTTTCATCCGGTACTAGTCCGTAATACATGATACTTTTCGGTATTTTTCCGAAAGATGCAGCAGATATAAGATCACTTTTGCAGATCTTCATGTAAATATTCACACAGTTCCCTGGTATCCACGATATGGGCAAACCCGTATGCCAGATTCTTTAAAGAGCTTATATGCAGATCTTCATTGATTGTGGCCGTTGCATCAGCCACAAAGAATACCCGGTAGTCGCGCACATATGCATCACGGGCGGTTGTTTCGCAGCAACAGTTGGTCAATACGCCGCATATGATAATTTCGTCGACCCCGATTTCTGCAAATATTTCATCCAGAGGGGTTTCGTAAAATGCGCTGTAACGGTTCTTATCGATGATAATTTCGTTTTCCTCGGGAGTGATATCATCCAGCAAAAGCCATTCATATGAATCACGTATAATCAACTCTCCCCACCAGTCGGCCAGCATCCCGCCGTCCACGGCAGGATCGATGTGCCCGTGACGGGTATATATGCACGCTATCCCACTACTTCTACAGGTATCTATCAGGGCCCTGACATTATCCAGTATGGGCTCAGCTACCTCTTTGAAATAACGCTGCATGTCTATTACCAGAAGTGCTGTTCTTTCCGGTATCGGGCAGGCCTTTCTGCGGTTGTAGCTGCTGATCTGACCGAGATATGAAGTGGTATTCACGATACGACCTTTATAATCCCGGAAGGCTTTCGATCAGTTACCCGGGGGATTGATTTGGGATAACTGACAATGATGGGGGCTATGATCTCAATGGGAACATCCCTGGTTACATCATTTCCTATCAAACACCTATTTTGCAAAATAGCCGTAAATTTCATATTGCGTTTTCTCCCGGTTATTATTCAAAATCCCTTCCGTCATAAAAAGCCTTCCCAACGATTTCCCCAAGCCTGTGGTAGTTTTGGCTGGAGGGAGAATAGATCAGGGGATTGATTTTAAGCGGGTCAGCCTTGTCTTCCGTATAGCAGTCTTCACTTATATGGGTCTGGACAATCTCGCCTATCACAAGCCAGTGACTTCCCAGGTCAAGCTGATGTTTGAGCACGCATTCAAGATTTACCGGACACTCTTCAATCAGCGGGACATCTTCCAGGTCACCGATAAAAACCGTGAAAAGACCACTTTTATCTTTATCTCTGCCGGAATATATACCGCAAAAGTCAACCTTTTTCATAAGATCTGCGCCAGGAATATTCACCGAAAATTTGGCGTTCGACTCGATCCCATCTAAAGTGAACCTCTTCTTACGAACAGCAACACAAATTGCCGGCGGTTGGTGGGATGCAATTCCACACCAGGCAACAGTCATGAAGTTTGCCCTGCCGCTGGTTTTAGCTCCGACCAGGACAGACGGCATGGGAAACAGCATGGTGCTCGGTCCGATTTTACGTTTTTGCATTTCCTACCTCCTCTTTCAGTACTCAGAATGCAACAGGGGACGCATAATCATGCTTCAATTATCGAATTCAACCTCAGTGTTCAAAAGTTGCCGCGGTACTTCATCAAAGCCTGGGCCATATGGACCACCCCTTCTATGCTATGGGAAACCGGCACGCCGTTTATCTCGAAGCCCTCGATTATCATCCGGTATTTCTCAAGCCGCGGCACATACCCTATCATTGGTTTGCGATATCTTTGATATACCCGGCCGAGCATTCCCCCAATGTCTGCGGACAGACCCGGGGCATACGGCAGGCATAAAAGCATAATACAATCAATCTCATCATTGGTACTCAGCAGCTTGGCCACCTCGACAAAATCATCATCATTGGCAGAGCCTGAAAGGTCTATCGGATTTGAGCAGGTAGCGATTGGTTTGACCGTGGGCGAAAGCATATTCCGGATTTGTTCCTGTTCATATTCACTCAATACGGGAACTTGCAGGCCATACTCAGAACACAGATCGGTAACCATGGCGCCGTGTCCTCCACTGATTGAGACAATTGCCACCCTGCCCTGAATGGATATCTGGTAGTTGCTCAGGGCCTTGCTGAAATAAATAAGCTCGGAAGGTGTCTTGGCCTCCACCACGCCGTGTTGGGCCAACACAGAAGAAAAAACCTTGTAATCTCCAGCCAGGGCCGCAGTATGGCTGGATACCGCCCGACTGCCGCCGGGGCTCTTGCCGGCCTTGAGCATCACAATGGGTTTAGGGCATTTGCCGGCTGTCATCAGAAATTCGCGTCCCTCATCTTGGCCAAAACCCTCAATGTAAAATGAAATGACCTTTGTCTGGGGATCATTTTGCAGATACTCAATGAGTTCACTCTCGCCAATGACCGCTTTATTGCCAATGCTCACCCCCAGAGAAAGGCCGACACTCTCGCCTGAGAACCTGATCAACTGGTCTGCAAGCAGACCCCCGCTCTGACTCAGCAGGGCCACATTGCCGATATCAGGCAAACTGGTTCTTTCCGTTGGAATAAAAAAGCCATCAAAATTTTGTGGGGAATAGATTCCCAGGCAATTGGGACCGACAAACGGAAAGTCTGCTTCACGGGCTATATCTACAATACGATTATTCAATTCAAAATTCCCAACCTCGGCAAAGCCTCCCGAAATAATCACTGCACCTCTGACTTGCGCTTTGATACAGTCCTCCAGGATACTTGGAACATATTCGGCCCGGGCCACAATAATAGCCAGGTCAATCTTCTGGGGGATATCCATAACAGACGTGAAAGCCCTCTGCCCTTTTAATATTCCGGCCTTGGGATTTACCGGAAAAACCTCTACCGGATAACGCAGCAGGTTCTTGTAATAGATAATGTTTGCGGGATGCAGGTCGTTGTGTAGAGATACTCCTACAACTGCTATGGTCTTGGGTTTAAAAAGCGGTCTCAGATCCATATGGACTCCTTTCTGTATTATTATACCACTTATCTATATGTAGTATTCCAGATATCTGTCAATGGCCAGCCGGTACAAATCTTCTAGCCGAGTCCGATATATCAGAATTGCCACAAACGGTTTCTATCCAATAGGCTTGCTTGTGGGAACTGCTTTCATATTGACAATATTGGGCCAATGCATCAACTTCAGAAGAAAACACCCTTACCAGGAATCTGTGCCCGTTGTCATCCTGGTGCCATAGACACCATTTTGTTCCGTTCTCCAAGTTTGTGTGAATATCTTTCATCTCTTATGCTTGTAGGTTGTCCATCTAAAAAATCATGAATTGTCACCATTGAATCTGTCATCTGAACGAATACATGCAGAAATGTCTGATCTCATTTCCAGCCAGCCTTTGCGACATGAACCGGGATGATCAAAATCCGGCACGTAAGGCTTGATGTCTAAAAGCGGCGTACCATCGAGTATATCAACATTCATGATATGAAGAGTGGCACCCTCAATTTTGATGAGTTCAACAACAGACATCCCGAGGGAGTTCGGTCTTCTTGGCGCCCTGGTGGCAAAAAGACCCCGCGGTTTATCATCAAGAAACGGGATAACCTCGAGCGAAAAACCTCTTGATTTGTGGAAATGGTATAAAATAATTATGTGTGAAAATCCATCCAAATCCTGCAAACCGTCTAGGCAATCTTCTCTGATCTCAATTGTTCCGCCTACTCCCTGAGCTCCACCCGGCTGAATGGGCATTCCCTTGAGCTTGTGAAAGGGAGTATGGATTATTCCGATTGGCCTGTATATGATCTGTTCCATATTGCCCTCTTTCTGCTACTTTTCACTCGATTCCTGGAGTGCTTTTAAAAATATATGAAATGAAGATCCTACAAAATATAATATTTCTTCCTTTGAATAACGCCGGCCTCTGCCTATGCCCGGGCATTGTTTTTTCACCGCGCGCCACATGTTTTCAGACCTGAGATTCTGAAACCAGAACGGATATGACCGGCACTGCATGGGCCTGACAGGATAAATAGCGCATCCGTTTTCGTAGAATATGCACCGGCCTTCTTCTGCTTCGCGAATACTGTAGCTATCCTGAAAAGGATACAAACAACGTTCGACAAAGACGTCCACAGAAATATCCAGAAATTTTGCGATCGGCTCGATTTCTCCGGGAGTCACATAGATAATACCCGGCTCGCCGGTACAACACTTACCACAGCGCTGGCATTCAAAGCACAGGCCTTTATCAAAAAAATACGATCTGTCTTTTAACACCTTTAGAATTTTTTCTTCCGACATCTTCTCATATTCCTTCTACGATAACGATCAATCAGCAAGATATTTTATCGCTATGCTCTTAAATCTTTTCCTATGTCCATTTGCACACAGATGCAATGATTTGCTTACAATCATCCATACGTCGTGGTCAAGGTATCATTGTGAATTACATGTGGATCCCATGACCGGCTATCCACTCAAAAAATAGTAATAAACGGTGAAATACCACGTATCATAAAGCATCATTTCGAATTGAATCAATATTTCTTACTTATCAAAGTATTTGGATAATTAAAGTGCTTGCCATTTGATATTAATTCCTATACCAAGCATTTCACAAAGAAAGGAGACCAACGATGGCATATGTGATTACTGATGAATGTATTTCCTGTGGGACATGTGTTGATGAATGTCCTGTTGGTGCTATAAGCGAAGGCGACGAGCAGTATGTAATAGATTCCGAGCTCTGTACTGATTGCGGAGCCTGTGCAGATGTTTGCCCTACAGAGGCAATAGAACCGGGAGACTGATTAAACTCCATAAACCCGAATACCGAAATCAGCCCGTTAATTATTAACGGGCTGATTAAAAAATAGCTCGATAAATACTTATTCTGGTAATAAGTATGCGGGTTTTTTGTCTAAAATAAATTGTAATTACCTGCATATGAATTAATATTCATACCGTCTGGACAATAATAAGGGGTTTACTTTTCAAACCGGAACAACTTGAAGTTATTCCCTTTTCTTCAGAAAAGCGGACGACTTATGCCAATCCAAAGATTCTACAGAAATTCTCTCAGCTTGATTTAATAAAAAGGTATTGACCTTACTGTGGAGACCGGGATCTCATCAACAAGTATTATTTGCCGTCACCAAATTTGGCTCTCAGTACATTTGACAAAGAGAATGAAACTACTCTGCGGGGAGTAATGGTTATCTCTTCGCCGGTCTGAGGATTACGCCCTCTTCTGGCAGCCTTTTCTCTAACTTTCCATTTTCCAAACCCGGAAATACTTACAGGGTTTCCTTGTTCAAGTTCATACTTGATAATTTCAATGAACATTTCGATGGCATCGCTTGCCTCTTTACGCGAAAGGCCTGTATCCAAAACGATCTCATCGATTATCCCACTCTTTGTCAAAGTACCCATACGTACCTCCTTTAATCTAACTATATAGAATTATTAATTCCATTACCACTGTATGTCAATACCCCAATGCCATAAATATGCAAATAATATTCATTTTATTTAATGTTTTCCTCAATCCCGGCTCTTGCATTTCGATTTTATCATAATCAGCAGAGACCTTAATCTATTGCATGTATCTTATTTCATTGATGTTATTAATCTTCAGGAAAAGAATCCTTCATGCTTTCTGATCCGTAATTTCAATTCTGCAAAATAAGCAATTTTTTATCTTAATAATAACCCGGGGATATTTATCCCAATCCAAAACAGATCCAAACTCAAGATTCGAGAATACTCAGCGCTTCTCTCAAAGCGGAAAGTCCTTTC